>NZ_VWWC01000221.1:0-9622 GCF_011753175.1 Burkholderia sp. Cy-637
GCCGCTGGCGGCGCGAGCCGCCCGGCGTGCCCGGCGGCCCGTCCCGACGCGGCATGCCGCGGCAGCGCCCGGCTTCGGCCGCTCCTTTTCTCGATCAGGTGGATACCCAGATGACGAACACGACTTACACGGATACGCAGCTCCTCATCAACGGCGAGTGGTGCGATGCCGCGAGCGGCAAGACCATCGACGTGCTGAACCCGGCTACGGGCAAGGTGATCGGCAAGGTCGCGCACGCCGGCATCGCCGACCTGGATCGCGCACTGGAAGCCGCCCAGCGCGGTTTCGAGACCTGGCGCAAGGTGACGGCCTACGATCGCGCGGCACTGATGCGCAAGGCCGCGGCGCTGGTGCGCGAGCGCGCCGACACGATCGCCCAGCTGATGACGCAGGAGCAGGGCAAGCCGCTGGTCGAGGCGAAGATCGAGGTGCTGTCGGCCGCCGACATCATCGAATGGTTCGCCGACGAAGGCCGCCGCGTCTACGGCCGGATCGTGCCGCCGCGCAACCTGGCGGTCCAGCAGACCGTGGTCAAGGAGCCGGTCGGCCCGGTGGCGGCCTTCACGCCCTGGAACTTCCCGGTCAACCAGGTGGTGCGCAAGCTCAGTGCGGCGCTGGCCACCGGCTGCTCGTTCCTGGTGAAGGCACCCGAGGAAACCCCGGCTTCGCCGGCCCAGCTGCTGCGCGCCTTCGTCGACGCGGGCGTGCCGGCGGGCGTGGTGGGCCTGGTCTATGGCGATCCCGCCGAGATCTCGAACTACCTGATTCCGCATCCGGTGATCCGCAAGGTCACCTTCACGGGCTCGACGCCGGTCGGCAAGCAGCTCGCCGCGCTGGCGGGCCAGCACATGAAGCGCGCCACCATGGAACTGGGCGGCCACGCGCCGGTGATCGTCGCCGAGGACGCCGACCTCGATCTGGCGGTCAAGGCCGCCGGCGGCGCGAAGTTCCGCAACGCCGGCCAGGTCTGCATCTCGCCGACGCGCTTCCTGGTCCACAACAGCGTGCGCGAGGACTTCGCCAAGGCGCTGGTCAAGCACGCCGAAGGCCTGAAGGTCGGCGACGGCCTCGCGCTCGGCACCAACCTGGGCCCGCTGGCCAACTCGCGCCGCCTGGGCGCGATGGAGAAGGTGGTGGCCGACGCGCGCAAGACCGGCGCGACGGTGGCCACCGGCGGCGAGCGGATCGGCAGCGAGGGCAACTTCTTCGCGCCGACCGTGCTGACCGACGTGCCGCTCGAGGCCGACGTGTTCAACAACGAGCCGTTCGGCCCGATCGCGGCGATCCGCGGCTTCGACACGCTGGAGGACGCGATCACCGAAGCGAACCGCCTGCCTTACGGCCTGGCCGGTTATGCCTTCACGCGCGCGTTCAAGAACGTGCACCTGCTGACGCAGCGTCTGGAGGTCGGCATGCTGTGGATCAACCAGCCCGCCACGCCCTGGCCGGAAATGCCGTTCGGCGGCGTGAAGGATTCGGGCTACGGCTCTGAAGGCGGCCCGGAAGCGCTCGAGCCCTACCTCGTCACGAAGTCGGTGACGGTCACCGCCGCCTGAGCGGCGATGGTGACGGGGAGCCGGTCGCCCGACCGGCTCCCGGCGAGGCTCGCGTGAGGCGCGCCTCGCGAATTACCCCGCCAGTACCCGCCTGCGCTGCCCCGGCCGTTTCCCGCGTGGCGTCTGACCACGACGCGCGAGGCGGCACCCGTTCCACTCCCCGATACAGATCGGCTCGATCGCGCGCCGGCGCATCCCGCGCCGGGGCAGGCGCCGGCTCGTGCCCGCGCCAGGGCGCCCCGCGCCGGGCAAGCCGCTGCCCGGCGCCGGCTCATGCCGGGCTGTCGCTGGGGTGCAGGCTGTCGATCGAATCCAGCACCACGTCGTTGAACTTCCGGCCCAACTGCGCGCGATGCCCGATGTCGACCACCATCGAATGATGGTCGCCGGGCACCGGAATCAGGTGCAGTATCGAAGCCGGCAGGATCCGGTCCCATCCCAGGCCGGGGTCGATGGCATCGGCTTGCCGGCTTGCCGCATCCTGCGAGGTCCTCCCGGAGCCCAGCAACTCCGTCGCGTGGAACTGATGCACCTTGCGCGCGATCGGTTGCGGCCGATAGTGCCTGACCGTCTGGGCGTAGTGGGCGATCTGCTCCCATCGCGACACCTCGACGGGCAGGCAGGCATGCCGCGGATAGAGCCCGAATTGCTGGGCGGATTCGATCAGCTCCGTCAGCCCGGCCCGATCGCGCCGCGCGCGCAGGTCGGCGATCGCGGACTCGTGCTCCGTCTGGTATTTCTCCTCGATCCACTCGATGAACACCTGTTGGGCGGATTCCGGCATCTCGGCTTCCAGCGCCTGGGGCGTGGAGACGTCGAGCAGCCCCACGAACGACACTTCCTCGTTCGCCTCCAGCAGCGCATGCGCGATGGCGTAGGCCACCAGCCCCCCCGACGAATAACCCGCGAACCGATAGGGGCCGCTCGGCTGTACCGCCTTGATCAGCGCAATCATCCGGCTCGCCATGGCTTCGATCGTCGAGAGCGGCGTTTCGTGGAGCGATTGCCACGGCAACGCATAGATGGGGAAGCTCGAGTCGATGTGCGAAGCCAGCGAGAAGGCATAGGAGTAGTCTCCCAGGCCGGTCGGCAGGAAGAAGATCGGCGGCTGCGTGCCCCCGACGCGAACCGGCACCGCTTCCAGCGCCTGTGTCGAAGCCGAGGCCGACGCGATGCGCTGCGCCAGGCTGGTGAGTTCGGGGTGCTGGAACACCTCGTTCAGGGTGAGCAGGTAGCCCAGCTCGGCGATGCGAATGATCAGTTGTACTGCGAGCAGGGAGTGCCCGCCGAGTGCGAAGAAGCTGTCGTGACGACTGACTTTCTCGACGCCGAGCAGATCGGCCCAGATCTCGGCGAGGGCGGATTCGATCTCACCTTGGGGCGCTTCATAAGCCTGACGCGCGAGCGCGGACGAATCGGGCGCGGGCAGCGCACGGCGGTCGACCTTGCCGTTGGGCGTCAGCGGCAGGGCGTCGAGCCGCACGAAGGCGGCCGGCACCATGTAGTCCGGCAGTTGCGCGGCGAGATGGCTGCGCAGCGCGCCCACCAACTGCTCGTCGTGCTCGGCCACCACATAGGCGACCAGGCGCTTGTCGGCGCCGTCGCCGATCGCGAGCACGACTGCCTCGCGCACGGCGGGATGGTTGGCCAGCCGGGCCTCGATCTCGCCGAGCTCGATCCGGAAGCCGCGGATCTTGACCTGGAAGTCATTGCGGCCGAGGTATTCGATATTGCCGTCAGGCAGGTAACGGGCGAGATCGCCGGTGCGATACATGCGAGCGTCGTCGTGACCGGCGAAGGGATCGCGCACGAAGCGTTCGGCGGTGAGTTCGGGGCGGTTGAGATAACCGCGCGCGACGCCGTCGCCACCGATATGCAGCTCACCGACCGCGCCCGTCGGCACGGGCTGCCCGTGCTCGTCGAGCAGGTAGATCCGCGTATTGGCGATCGGCCGGCCGATGGCTGAGGCGGGAAACTTCCTGGCCGGGTCGTCCCGCACGGGCAGGACGGTGGACCAGATTGCCGTCTCGGTGGGCCCGTAGAGATTCCAGACCTGACGCGTGGCGGCCTGCAGGCGAAGGGACAGGTCCGCCTGTAGCGCCTCGCCGCCGCACAGGGCGACCAGGGGCAGCTTGATATCCGGTTGCGCGAGCAAGGTGCGCCAGATGGCGGGCGTGGCCTGCAGCATGGAGATGCGCTGCCGGACGATCAGGTCGTGCAGGGCGAGCGGGTCCATGACGTCGCGGCGCGCGGCGAGCACGACGGTAGCGCCCTTGCCGAGGGGCAGATAGAGCTCGAGCGCGGCGATATCGAAGGACATGCTGGTGATGGCCAGCAGGCGATCCCCCGAGTGGATGCCGGGCGCGGTAGCCATGGCGCTCAGGAAGTTGAGGACCTGCCGGTGCTCGACCATGACGCCCTTGGGCTTGCCGGTGGAGCCTGAGGTGTAGATGACGTAGGCGAGGTGTCGCGAAGTGAGGCCGGGTACGACCGGGTTCGTCGTGGGGCGATCGGGCAACGCGTTGGGATCGAGCAGGCGGCGCCCGTCGAGCGCGTCCTGGCCGAGGGCGGCACGGCCGGCGGTGTCGACGAGCACGATGCCGGGATCGGCATCGATGAGGATGTGAGCGAGTCGCTCGCCGGGATAGGCGGGGTCGAGCGGGACATAGGCGCCACCGGCCTTGAGAATGGCGAGCAGGCCGACGAGCATGGCGCTCGAACGCTCGACGCAGATGGCCACGCGGGAATCGGGCTGCACGCCGAGGGCGATGAGCTCGTGCGCGAGCTGGTTGGCCCGCTCGTTGAGTTGGGTATAGCTGAGCGTTTGATCCTCGAAGACGAGGGCGACGGCGTCGGGCGTGCGCTCGACCTGCTGCTCGAACGACTGGTGAATGCAATGCTGCCCGGGATAGTCCGCCTGCGTCGCATTCCAGTCGACCAGCAGCAGCTTGCGTTCTTCGGGCGGCAGGATGTCGACATGATCGACCGCCTGCGTTTCGTCCCGGGCCATCGCTCGCAGCATGGCCTGCAGGTAAGCGAGATGCCGTTCGATCGTGGCCCGCTCGAACAGTGCCGTCGAATAGCCGAGCACACCGGCGATTCCGTCGTCGCTCTCTTCGAATGCCAGTTCCAGGTCGAACTTGACTGTGTCTTGGCTCGGCGGCAACGGCGCCACCTCGAGTTCGGGCAACTGCAACGACGTGCCTTGCCGGAACTGCCAACTGAGCATCACCTGGAACAGCGGCGAGTGCTCCAGGTTGCGCGGCGGATTGACGACTTCGACGACCTGCTCGAAGGGCAGGTCCTGGTGGTCCTGCGCGGCCAGCGCGGCGTGACGCACGCGCGCGAGCAAGGCGGCGGCATCGGGCGTGCCGGACAGATCGAGGCGCAGTGCCAGCGTGTTGACGAAGAAGCCGATCAGCGGCTCGACCTCCTGGCGATTGCGGTTCGCGCTGGGGGTGCCGATCACGATGTCCTGCTGGCCCGACAGTCGTGCGAGCACGGCGGCCCAGGCGGCCATCACGGTCATGAACAGCGTCACGCCATGGGCTTGCGCGAGGCGCCTGAGCGCCTGCGTGAGCTCGGCGTCCAGGCACACCGGCACGTGAGCACCGGCAAACGACTGCTGCGCGGGGCGGGGGTGGTCGGTGGGCAGGTCGATCAGGGCCGGCGCATCGGCGAGCGTCTGGCGCCAATACTCGCCCTGGGCCTGCAGGCGTTCGCCCGTGAGCCACTGGCGCTGCCAGGCGGCGTAGTCGGGGTATTGAATGGCCAGCGGCGCGAGCGGATCGGGCAAGCCATCGAGATAAGCGCCATAGAGGGCCTGCAGCTCGCCGAGCAGGACCTCGAAGGACCATGCATCGGAGACGATGTGATGTTGGGTCAGCAGGAACGCGTGTTCATCCTCGCTCAAGCGGATCAGGCGGGCGCGGATCAGCGGGCCCTGTTCGAGGTCGAAGGGCGCATGAGCTTCCTGGGCACTGATGGCCTGCAACTGCTGCTGCGCGTCGGGCGCATCGCGCAGGTCGTGATGGGTGATGGGCAAGGCGGTGCCGACCGGCAGCAGCCGCACTTGCGGCTGGCCCTGGACCGTGACGAAGGTCGAGCGCAGCGCCTCGTGGCGATCGAGCAGCGTGTCGAGCGCGCGCTGCCATGCTGCCGCGTCGAGTCGGCCTTGCAGGCGCAGCGCCAGCGGGATGTGATAAGTGGCGCTGACGCCGTCGAGCTGGGCCAGGAACCACAGTCGCTGCTGGGCGAAGGAGAGCGGCAACTCGCCATCGCGTGAGACCGGCGTGATGGGCGGCAGCGCGGCGGCGCCCTGGTCCAGTCGGTCGGTAATGATCGCAGCCAGGCCGGCGAGCGTGGGCGAGGCGAACAGCTTGGCGAGAGGCAACTCGGTGCCGAGCGCGGCGATGCGGCCGACCAGCCGGACGGCGAGCAGGGAGTGCCCGCCGAGTGCGAAGAAGCTGTCGTGGCGACTGACTTTCTCGACGCTGAGCAGATTGGCCCAGATCTCGGCGAGTGCGGATTCGATCTCGCCTTGGGGCGCTTCATAAGCCTGACGCGCGAGCGCGGATTGATCCGGCGCGGGCAGCGCACGGCGGTCGACCTTGCCGTTGGGCGTCAGCGGCAGGGCGTCGAGCCGCACGAAGGCGGCCGGCACCATGTAGTCCGGCAGTTGCGCGGCGAGATGGCTGCGCAGCGCGCCCACCAACTGCTCGTCGTGCTCGGCCACCACATAGGCGACCAGGCGCTTGTCGGCGCCGTCGCCGATCGCGAGCACGACTGCCTCGCGCACGGCGGGATGGTTGGCCAGCCGGGCCTCGATCTCGCCGAGCTCGATCCGGAAGCCGCGGATCTTGACCTGGAAGTCATTGCGGCCGAGGTATTCGATATTGCCGTCAGGCAGGTAACGGGCGAGATCGCCGGTGCGATACATGCGAGCGTCGTCGTGACCGGCGAAGGGATCGCGCACGAAGCGTTCGGCGGTGAGTTCGGGGCGGTTGAGATAACCGCGCGCGACGCCGTCGCCACCGATATGCAGCTCACCGACCGCGCCCGTCGGCACGGGCTGCCCGTGCTCGTCGAGCAGGTAGATCCGCGTATTGGCGATCGGCCGGCCGATGGCTGAGGCGGGAAACTTCCTGGCCGGGTCGTCCCGCACGGGCAGGACGGTGGACCAGATTGCCGTCTCGGTGGGCCCGTAGAGATTCCAGACCTGACGCGTGGCGGCCTGCAGGCGAAGGGACAGGTCCGCCTGTAGCGCCTCGCCGCCGCACAGGGCGACCAGGGGCAGCTTGATATCCGGTTGCGCGAGCAAGGTGCGCCAGATGGCGGGCGTGGCCTGCAGCATGGAGATGCGCTGCCGGACGATCAGGTCGTGCAGGGCGAGCGGGTCCATGACGTCGCGGCGCGCGGCGAGCACGACGGTAGCGCCCTTGCCGAGGGGCAGATAGAGCTCGAGCGCGGCGATATCGAAGGACATGCTGGTGATGGCCAGCAGGCGATCCCCCGAGTGGATGCCGGGCGCGGTAGCCATGGCGCTCAGGAAGTTGAGGACCTGCCGGTGCTCGACCATGACGCCCTTGGGCTTGCCGGTGGAGCCTGAGGTGTAGATGACGTAGGCGAGGTGTCGCGAAGTGAGGCCGGGTACGACCGGGTTCGTCGTGGGGCGATCGGGCAACGCGTTGGGATCGAGCAGGCGGCGCCCGTCGAGCGCGTCCTGGCCGAGGGCGGCACGGCCGGCGGTGTCGACGAGCACGATGCCGGGATCGGCATCGATGAGGATGTGAGCGAGTCGCTCGCCGGGATAGGCGGGGTCGAGCGGGACATAGGCGCCACCGGCCTTGAGAATGGCGAGCAGGCCGACGAGCATGGCGCTCGAACGCTCGACGCAGATGGCCACGCGCGAATCGGGCTGCACGCCGAGGGCGATGAGCTCGTGCGCGAGCTGGTTGGCGCGAGCGTTGAGCTGGGCATAACTGAGCGTTTGATCCTCGAAGACGAGGGCGACGGCGTCGGGCGTGCGCTCGACCTGCTGCTCGAACGACTGATGAATGCAATGCTGCTCGGGATAGTCCGCCTGCGTCGCATTCCAGTCGCCCAGCAGCAGCTTGCGTTCTTCGGGCGGCAGGATGTCGACATGATCGACCGCCTGCGTTTCGTCCCGCGACATCGCCCGCAGCATGGCCCGCAGGTAACCCGCCTGCCGTTCGATGGTGGCCCTGTCGAACAAGGCCGTCGAATAGCTCAGGGTGCCGAAAATCTCGTCGCCGTTCTCCTCGAGCGCCAGTTCCAGATCGAACTTCACCGTGTCGTAAGCCGGCGGCAGCGCCGTGACTTCCAGCTCGGGCAGCGGCAATGACGTGCCTTGTTGGGACTGCCAGCTGAACATCACCTGGAACAGCGGCGCATGCTCCAGGTTGCGCGGCGGGTTGACGATCTCGACGATCTGCTCGAAAGGCAGGTCCTGGTGATCCTGCGCGGCCAGCGCGGCATGACGCACGCGCGCGAGCAAGGCGGCGGCATCGGGCGTGCCGGACAAATCCAGGCGCAGCGCCAGCGTGTTGACGAAGAAACCGATCAGCGGCTCGACCTCCTGGCGATTTCGGTTCGCGCTGGGGGTGCCGATCACGATGTCCTGCTGGCCCGACAGCCGCGCGAGCACGGCGGCCCAGGCGGCCATCACGGTCATGAACAGCGTGGCACCGTGCGCTTGCGCGAGGCGCCTGAGCGCCTGCGTGAGTTCGGCATCGAGGCGCATCGGCACATGGGCGCCGACGAAGGATTGCTGCGCGGGACGGGGGTGGTCGGTGGGCAGGTCGAGCAGCGTCGGTGCATCGGCGAGCGTTTGGCGCCAATACTCGCCCTGGGCCTGCAGGCGCTCGCCCGTGAGCCACTGGCGTTGCCAGGCGGCATAGTCGGGATACTGGATGGCCAACGGCGCGAGCGGATCGGGCCGGCCATCGAGATAAGCGCCATAGAGGGCCTGCAGCTCGCGTAGCAGGACTTCGAAGGACCAGCCGTCCGAGACGATGTGATGCTGGGTCAGCAGGAACGCGTGTTCGTCCTCGCTCAAGCGGATCAGGCGGGCGCGGATCAGCGGGCCCTGTTCGAGGTCGAAGGGCGCATGAGCTTCCTGGGCACTGATGGCCTGCAACTGCTGCTGCGCATCGGGTACATCGCGCAGGTCGTGATGCGTGACGGGCAAAGCGGTGCCCACCGGCAGCAGCCGCACCTGCGGCTGGCCCTGGACCGTGACGAAGGTCGAGCGCAGCGCCTCGTGACGATCGAGCAGGGTGTCGAGCGCACGCTGCCATGCTGCCGTGTCGAGCCGGCCTTGCAGGCGCAGCGCCAGCGGGATGTGATAGGTCGCGCTGACGCCATCGAGTTGGGCCAGGAACCACAGTCGCTGCTGGGCGAAGGAAAGCGGCAGCTCGCCATCGCGTGAGACTGGCGTGATGGGCGGCAGCGCGGCGGCGCCCTGGTCCAGCCGGTCGGTAATGATCGCGGCCAGTCCCGTGAGTGTGGGCGAGGCGAACAGCTTGGCGAGAGGCAACTCGGTGCCGAGCGCGGCGATGCGGCCAACCAGCCGCACGGCGAGCAGGGAATGCCCGCCGAGTGCGAAGAAGCTGTCGTGGCGGCCGACGCGTTCGACACCTAGCAACTCGGCCCAGATTTCAGCAAGCGCACATTCGATCTCGCCTTGGGGCGCTTCATAAGCCTGACGCGCGAGCGCGGACGAATCGGGCGCGGGCAGCTCGCGGCGATCGAGCTTGCCGTTGGGGCTGAGCGGCAGGGCATCGAGCCGCACGAAGGCAGTGGGCACCATATAGTCGGGCAGTTGCGCGGCGAGGTGATCGCGGATCGCGCCGATCAACTGCTCGTCGTGCTCGGCCACCACGTAGGCGACCAAACGCTTGTCGGCACCGTCGCCGAGTGCGAGCACGACCGCCTCCCGCACGACGGGATATTCCGCGAGCCGGGCCTCGATCTCGCCGAGTTCGATCCGGAAGCCGCGGATCTTGACCTGGAAGTCATTGCGGCCGAGGTATTCGATATTGCCG
>NZ_VWWC01000222.1:0-9407 GCF_011753175.1 Burkholderia sp. Cy-637
TCGAGCGTCGCGCCGTCGAGGTCGGTGCCGCGGTGGCGCGTGGCCGGGCGGCCCAGCAGGTTGCGCGGCGCCTCGGCGGGCGCGGCTTCGCCGGCGGGCACGGCGGCGGGCGAGTCGGGCGTGTCGGGACTGTCGAGTGGGGTGGCCATCTCAGTCCGCCTGTACCAGTTCGTCGCTGCTGACCGCGATCGCCGCGTGGTCCATCGTCGCCAGCACGGCCGCGTGCTGGTGCACCACCGGCAGCACGTTGGCGAAGTAGTAGCGCGCGCTCTTGAGCTTGCCGCGATAGAAGGCCGCCTCGGCCGGTTCCATGCCGGCGTCGATCGCGGCCAGCCGGCGCGCGGCGATGCAGGCCGATTCGAGCAGCACCCAGGCCGAGGTCACCACCCCGAACATCTCCAGGAAGCGCGTGTAGAACTGGCTGCTGCGATGCGTGTGGCCGTCCTGCACGTCGCGCGCGATCTCGTCGAGCGAGGCGGCGATCGCGTCGGCGCCGGCACGCAGCGCGTCGAACAGCGGGCGCAGCTCGGCCGGCGTGTCGGGGCCGTGCTGCTGCACCAGGAACACGTCGAGTTCGTCGCGGTAGTACTGGATCAGCCGCGAATGGCGGCCGAAGCCGAGCTTGTCGCGCACCAGGTCCTGCGCCTGGATGTAGTTGGTGCCTTCCCAGATCGACAGGATCTTCACGTCGCGCGCGTTCTGCTCGACCGGGCTCGCGTCGGTATAGCCGAGCCCGCCGTGCACCTGGATCGCGGTCTCGCAGATGCGCCAGGCCTGGTCCGAGATGAAGGCCTTGCAGACCGGCGTGAGCAGCAGTTGCAGCTTGCGGTGCCGTTCGATCTCGTCGGGATCGGCGCCCGGGGTGGCTTCCAGCATCGCGGCGCGGGTCGCGGTGGCGGCCAGCTTGCCGAGCAGGCCGCGGCAGCCGTCGACGCGGCTCTTCATGTCGATCAGCATGCGCTGCACGTCGGCGTGCTCGATGATCGCCACGCGCGCGGCGCTGGTGTTCGAGGCCCGCTCGATCGGGCGGCCCTGCAGGCGGCGGCCCGCGTAGTCGACGGCGTGCAGGTAGGCGCTGGAGGCCACGCCCACGCCGAACATGCCGGTGCTCATGCGCGCCTGGTTCATCAGCGGCATCAGCTGCAGCAGCCCGACGTTGCGGCGTCCGCCGAGCAGCCAGCCGCGCGTGGTGCCGCCGCTGCCGAACACCAGGTGCGTGTTGGCGCAGCCCTTCAGGCCCATCTTGCGCGGCAGGCCGATGCATTCGACGTGGTTCGGCAGCAGCTCGCCGCTGTCCTCGTCGGGCCAGAAGCGCGGCACCACCAGGCAGGACAGCGAGAAGGAATCGGGCGAGGCGGTATCGATGCGGCCCAGCACGAAGTACAGCGTGTTCTCGGTCAGCTCGTGCATGCCGGCCGAGATATAGACCTTCTCGCCCTCGAGCGCGTACAGGTCGCCCTCGAGCGGCCGGGCGCGCAGCGCCACCGCGGTCAGGTCGGTGCCGGCCTGCGGCTCGGTCGCGCAGAAGCAGGCATCCCAGCGATAGGCCTCGAGCGGCGCGATCAGGGTCTTCTGGTGCGGCGTGCCGTGCATCTGCAGCAGCTTGACGGCCGGCCGCGTGAAGCCGCCGTAGGTCATGAACGAGGGGTTCGCGCCCATGAACATCTCGTAGATCATCTGCGTGACGATCGGCGGCAGCCCCTGGGCGGAGCCGAACAGGGTGCCGGCCCACTCGTCGCGAAAGCGCGCCCAGAGCGCGTGGAAATGCGAGGGGATGCGCACCTGGCCGTCCTCCAGCGTGCAGCCCTCGACGTCCGAGGGCTGGTAGCTGCGGCCCAGGTCGAGCGCGAAGTCGCGCGCGCGTGACAGCAGCGCGTCGACGTCGGCGCGGCTGTGCGAGGCATAGGGGCCGGTTTCCAGGAAGCGGCGGTCGGCCTCGAACAACTCCCAGAGGAAGAAGCGCAGCTCGCGCAGGCTTACCTTGTAGGCGCTCGTCATTGCAGGTCTCCCTCGATATCGAGGGCGGCCTCGAAGCCGCCCCTCACGTCGCAGACGGCCGCGGCGGCCGCGCCGTGCAGCGCCGCGTCCCAGACCAGCACGGTGCGTTGCTCGTCCTCGTCGAGCGAGGCGGCCAGCCGGATCAGCGAGGCCGCCGATTCGGCCGAGGACAGGTGGCCCGTCACCTCGTGCTGCACGCGCCGCGCGCAGGGCACGCCCACCGCGTCGGCCACCCGCATCGCAAAGGCCGGCCCGAAGCCGGGCGGCACGCACCAGTCGATGCTGGCCGGCTCGCGCCCGGCCGCGTTCAGCGCGCCGCGGATGGCGCGCGCCGCGATCGGCACCAGCGCATCGCCGAGCGCCTCGGGCGTGGTGTTCCAGGGATCGGCGATGGCCTCGCCGAATTCGAGCGCGAGGCCGCCGATGCTGCCCCAGGCGGTGAGCTCGGCATGCTCCGGCACCTGGGTGCCGCGTCGCACCAGCAGGGCCGTGGCCGCGTCGCTGTAGCCCACCAGCTCGCCGAACTGGCGGAAGAACGGATAGAGCCACTTGTCGCCGAGGATCACCAGGGCCTGGTCGTCCGGGCCGAGCAGCCCGCCCAGCAGCGACAGCGCGCCGTACCAGCCGAGCGTGCCGTTCTGGCCGAGCGCGAGCGGCATCACGCCTTGCAGGCCGAGGTCGTATTGCAGGCGGCCGACCACCGAATCGCCGATCGTCTCGTTGAGCGCGCTGCTGGCCAGGATCAGGTGGGTGGTGCGGGTCAGCAGTTCCGAGCCGAGCTGGTCGCGCAGGTCGAGCGCGGCATCGGCGGCCAGTTCGGACAGGCTGCGCCCGGCCGGCGCGATGCGCAGCGCGGGGCGGCCGCCCGGCGCGAGGCGCTCGCTCTCGTCGGCCGTCAGCGCGCCGTGTCCGCGCGGCCGCGCGAAACGTGCCTGCGGCAGCAGCAGGTGGCGGTAGCCGGGATGGCGTTCCTGCGCCTGGATCGCGTTGAACGGCGTGGCCGGCGGCAGCACCACCACGCCGCCGTAGAGCGCGAGCGTGTTGGTGTCGGCGGCCAGCGCCGCCGGCGCGGCCTGGCGGGTTGCTTCGAGCGTCGGCAGGGTCATGCGGGTGACTCCTCCAGATTCCGGGGATTGAATGCGTCGCGGTGCCGGGCCTTCAGGGTCGGCCGGTCGATCTTGCCGTTCGGGTTGCGCGGCAGCTCGTCCTGCTGCTCGATGGCGAGCGGCACCATGTAGGTGGGCAGCGCGTCGCGGCAGGCGCGCAGGATGTCGGCGCGGCAGTCGTCGGGCTCGAGCGTGGAGACCACCGAGGCCATGATCGCCTCGCCCAGGGTGGGATGCGGCACGCCGTAGACGGCCGCCTCGCGCACGTGCGGCAGCGCGAACAGCAGGTCCTCGACCTCGGTGGGGCTGACGCGATAGCCCGAGGTCTTGATCATGTCGTCGCCGCGCGCCACGAAGTACAGGTAGCCCTCGGCGTCGCGCCGCACGATGTCGCCCGACCAGACCGCCACGCCGGGGCGCGGCACCTGGCCGTGGCGCTGCGGCAGCGGCCGGAAGCGCTGCGCGGTCAGCTCGGGCTGGTTCCAGTAGCCGAGCGTGACGAAGGCGCCGCGGTGCACCAGCTCGCCGGGCTCGTCGGCCTCGCATTCGCTGCCGTCGGGGCGCAGCACCAGGATCTCGGCGTTCGGCACCGCCTTGCCGATCGAGGCCGGTCGCGCGGCCACCTCGGACGGCGGCAGGTAGGTCGAGCGGAAGGCCTCGGTGAGGCCGTACATCAGGTAGGGCCGGGCGTTCGGGAACAGCGCCTGCAGCCGGTGCAGCAGCGGCGTGGCGAGATGGCCGCCGGTATTGGCGAAGCGGCGGATCCGCCGGCGCGCCGAATCGCTCCAGGCGGCCGGCTCGAGCTGCATCCAGAGCGGCGGCACGCCGGTGATCGAGGTCACGCCGCGCGCGTCGCAGTAGCGCGGCACCTCGGCCGGCTGCAGGAAGTCCAGCGGCGTGTAGCAGGCGCCCGCGGCCAGCGCGCTGCCGAGCTGCGAGAGGCCCGCGTCGAAGCTCAGCGGCAGCACGCCGAGGATCACGTCGCTGGCGTCGAGCTGCTGGTAGGCGGCCACGCTGGTGGCGCCCGACACGAGGTTGCGCTGCGAGACCACCACGCCCTTGGGCTTGCCGGTCGAGCCCGAGGTGTAGAGCAGGGCGGCCGGGTCGTCGTCGATCGCGTTCGGCGCGCGTTCGGCGGGGACTTCGGCGAGCGCGTCGTCGGGCGCGGCCGCCAGCGCCTCGGCCAGCGTTTCCATCAGCAGCACGCGTCCGGCGCCCACCCGCGCGGCGATCACCGGCAGGCGGCGGATGCGCTGCGCGCCGGTCACGAACAGGCTCGCGCCGCTGTCGGCCACGATGTGCTCGACCTGCGCCTCCTTCAGTTGCGGATTGATGGGGACGAAGATCGCGCCGAGCGCGTTGACGGCGAGGATCGCCACCACCGTCTCGTACTGCTTGGGCGCGTAGATCGCGACGCGCTCGCCCGCCGCGACGCCGAGCGAGGCCAGCACGGCCGCCGCGCGATCGACCGCGCGCAGCAGCTGGACATAGCTGACGTCGCGCGTGCCGTCGGCGTAGGCGAGATGGCCGGGCCAGCGGCGGGCGCCGTCGTCGAGCAGGTCGACCAGGCGGATCATGGCATTCATGGGCGGTCCTCTCAGTCTCGGGTTCGGGGTTCAGGCCGCGCGCACGTAGACGTGCGCCGCGTCGTGCGACAGGAAATGCGCCATCGAATAGCTGCGGTGATAGGCGCCGCAGCGCGGGAACACCGCCAGGTCGCCCGGCACCGGCGGCGTGCCGTGGTCGTCGCGGCCGATCACGTCGGCGCGGCTGCAGGTGCTGCCGACATAGAAGGTCGGCACGCCGCGCGGCTTGCCGCCGCCGCTGCCGTCGCTGCCGCGGCCCTGGCGCACCAGCACCGGCGCGGCCAGCTTCTTCATCACGGCCTCGGTCTGCGCGAGCAGGAAGGCATGGCTGAGACCGCCGTCGCAGACCGCGATGCTGCGATCGGCCCAGTGCTTGACGGCCACCACGCGCGTCACGAACAGGCCGCAGTCGGCGAAGATCGCGCGGCCCGATTCGTGGGCCAGCGACCAGTTGCCGGCCAGCGGCGCGATCGCCTCGCGATAGCGCGCGAAGGCCTCGGCATGGCGATCCTCGCCCGCGCCGGAGGCCGGCCGGGCGGCTCCGTCGGCTGGGTTTGCGTTGTCTGCCTCGTTTGCCTCGCTTGCGTCGTGGCTGGCCGCGTCCTCGGCGAACCCGCCGCCCAGGCTCAGCGATTCGAGCGCCGCGCCGTTCGCGCCGGCCAGGTCGCGCGCCAGCGCCGCCAGCGCGTCCGGCAGCCCGAGCGTGTCCGGCGCGGCGGCGCTGGCGCGCGCGAAGCTGTGCGGGCCGGAGAACACATGCAGCCCGGCCACCGGCAAGCCGGCCGCCTTCAGCGCGAGCACCGCCTGGTGGGCCTCGTTCGGCGTCATGCCGAAATGGTCGTGCCAGTTGGCGCGCGAGTGCGCGCCGGCCAGTGCGCCCGCGTTCAGGCGCAGCAGCAGGCGCCCCACCTCGGCGCCGCCGGCGCGGGCCTCCCTGGCCAGCGGCACGAAGCGCGCCACCGCGTCGAGGTTGTCGAGCACGAAGTGGCAGCGCGAGGCGAGCCCGGCGCGCATCAGGGTCTCGTCCATCGAGGGGTTGTTGAGGTAGCGCGGCGCCTTGATGCGGCCGATCACGATGTCGAGCTCGCCGCGGCTGGCCAGCTCGACGCCGTCCTCGTAGGCATGCGCGCTGCGCGCCAGCAGGTCCTGGTTCGGGTTCGCCTTCAGCGACACGATCAGCCGCGTGCCGAGCCGCGCCTTCAGTTGCCGGTAGCGCGCGATCGCCACTTCCGGATCGTAGACGTAGCAGGGCGTGCGCAGCTCGGCGACGAAGCCGTAGTCGTCGGCCGGGGCGGCGCCCGGCGAGCGTTCAGGCGTCATGGCGGCCCACCGGGTGGAGCGTGACGGCCGCGTAGGCGCCACAGTTCGACTGCATCGCGCCGAGCACGCGCTCGCCGCGCGCCAGCGCGTCGAGTCCGGCGTCGGCCAGGTTGATCGCGAAATCCGAGCAGCAGGCATGGCCGTGCGCCAGGATGTTGGCCGCGTGCAGCCGCTCGGGCGCGATGCGCATCGCGCGGCACAGCGAATACCAGCCCGCCATGTCGGCGTTGTGCGGCAGCAGCAGGCCATAGGCCTCCAGCGGATGCGCCTCGAGCGCCACGGCCGCGTCGAGCACGCGCCGCGTGTAAGGCCATTCCAGCGCGATCATGTCGGCCTCGTTCTTGCTCACCGTGTCGGAGCCGCGCCACCACTTGGCATTGGTCTCCATCGCGATGCCGCCGAGCCGGTTGCGCCGGCAGTTGCGGGTGAGCAGCATCGCGGCGGCGCCGTCGCATTGCACGCCGCTGACCTGGCGCATGCGGTAATCCTCGCCGTAGACGCGGTCCGAGGAGACGATCACCGCCGCGTCGAGCGTCGGATGCTTGCGCATCAGCGCACGCACCACCTCGACGCCGGCGGCCACCGACACGCAGGCGAGCTGCGCCACCGAGCCGAGCCACAGCGGCGCGATGCCGTGATGCGAGGCCACCTCGTGCGGCAGGCTGCGCGGCGCCGGCGGCACGCTGAAGGGCTGGGTATGCACGTGCACGATCGCGCCGATGTCGGCGGCGGCGATGCCGGCCGTCTCGATCAGCTTGCCGACCGCCGCGATGGCCAGCTCGGTCTCGCCGATGTCGAGCGCCATGTGGAAGTAGCGGCTGCCCGAGCGCGCGATCGTGGCGGCCCGCTGCGCCGGGTAGTCGCGCTCGGCGGCCCATTGCTCGATGTCGACGGGCTCGCCCGGCAGCTCGTAGGCGCAGGCCTCGACGCCGGTCCAGAAATCGGCCGCGCCGGAAACGGAAGTCAGGGGCGTCGTCATGGTCAGTTGTTGAGCGGCATGGCCGCGTAGTCGAGGACGTTGAGCTTGGCGAAGGTGTCCTGCACGGCCGGCGAGAGCAGGCCCATCTCGCGGATGGTCGGCACCAGGCGCCGGAAGATCGAGCGGCGGATCGAGCTCGACACCGGCGACTCGCGCACCATCGCGCTGCATTCGCGCTTGGACAGGCCCATCGGTTCCCAGATGTCGTCGGCGCACAGATGCTCGTAGAGCACCGAGGCGCCCTCGCAGACGAACTGCTCGCGCTCGCGCCGCTCGGTGCCGTCCATCTCGGCATAGACGCGGCACAGGGTGATGCGGCCCACCGCGAAGTGGCGCGACTCGTCGCGCTGGATGCGCTGGAACAGGTCCTTGATGAACGGATCGGCGCTGTAGGCCACCACGCTCTGGAAGATCGACAGCGCAATGCCCTCCACCAGCACCTGCATGCCGAGGTTGGTCATGTCGAGCTGGTTGCTGGTGATGGTGTCCTGCAGCAGCGCGTGCAGCGAGCGGCTCATCGGGTAGCGCACGTCGAGCTTCTCGACCAGCTTCGCGTAGGCCTCCACGTGGCGCGCCTCGTCCATCACCTGGGCGGCCGCGCACAGGCGCGCCGACAGGCCGTCCTCGGCCGAGGCCAGCTTCGAGGCGCAGATCAGCGCGGCCTGTTCGCCGTGCAGGATCTGCGAGAGCAGCCAGCCCTGCGCGTGATGCCGGACCTCGCGCTTGTCGTGGTCCGACAGCTTGGCCCACAGCTCGGAGCCGTAGATCAGCAGCGTCGGGTCGGGCATGCCGAGCGGGTTGGCCGGGTCGAGCGCGTGGCTCCAGTCGACGTCGCTGGCGACGTCCCACTGGGAGGCCTTGGCCTTCTCGTAGAGGCGGTTCAGCGCCTCCTCGCGCAGCGCGTAGTCGTTCGACATCAGCGCATCGACCGGCATCGGCCAGCGGATGTCGTTGTCGGTATCGGGCAGGACGGCAAGCGTGTCGGTCATGTCGTTTCCTTGGCGGCCGGATGGGCGCCGGGATCAGCGGGGTCGGGAATCGGGAAATCGCTGGCGAGCGGCGCGGGCAGGGCCTCGATCCGGATCGCGTGGGCGGGCCAGGCGCGCCGCAGCAGAGCGTCGAGCGGGGCGGCCAGGTCCGCCTGCCAGAGCGCGCAGCGCAGCGTGTTGTCGCCGGCGAAATCGACGTCGCGGCGGATCCGGTCGCCGATCCACAGCGTCGGCCAGCCGCGCGCGGCGTCGCGTGCCGCCTCGTAGTACAGGTCCGCGCCGAGCAGCACCCAGGGCGCGAGCAGGGCGGCGGGCAGCACGCCCATGTAGGAGGCGCGCACCTCGACATGCAGGCGCAGCTCGTCGTGCACGGCCTCGCGCGCCTGCACGGCGAGCTCGGCGAGGAAGGCGAAGTGGCGCTCGTGGTCGAGCAGCACGCGGCGCGCGTCGTCGTCGTCGGGGCAGCCGGCCAGGCGCGTCGTGTCGGCGAAGGCGGCGGCCTCGGCCGCGGCGGCGCGCGCGTAGTCGGCGGCACTGCCCCCGGGCATGCCGAGCGGCATCCGGTAGGCGTTGGCCGGCACCAGCACGGGCCGCGAGGCGGCGCGGCGCAGCCGGTAGGCGAGCAGCACGGGCGGGTTCATGAGCCGGCCTCCTCGCGCGCCGCCGCCGGCGGTTCGGCCGCGAGCGTGAAGCGCGCATCGGGCGCGAAGGCGATGTCGCCGATCGCGTAATAGCCGTTCAGCGCCAGCGAGCAGACCACCGCGCGCGCCGGCGGCCCTTCCTGCTCGGCGGCGAGCAGCAGCGAGATCCACGGATCGCTGCCGAAGGCATGGCCGAAGCGCGCATGGCCGTCCGGCATCAGCGGCGTCTTGCCGAGCGTGGCCAGCATCGCGCGGCGCGACTGGGCGGGGAAGAAGGGGATCGCCGCGCGCAGCCCGGGCCGCTCGGCGCAGAAGCCGCGCAGGGTCCGGCCCAGCTGGACCACCGCGTTGGCCGGCGGCGCGGCGCCGGCGATCAGCGATTGGTGCGGACCGGGCCGGTCGACCTCGATCAGCAGGGTGGCCAGGCCGAAGCCCGAGGCGCCCCAGGCGGGGTTGCCGTGCCAGTAGGCATAGCCGTGCAGGTCCACGTCGAGCAACTGCAGCAGCAGCGTGTGCGGGCCCGACACGGCGGCCTTGTCGAGCGCGCGGCGCAGCACGTAGCCCCAGCCGGCGCACTCGTAGGAGCAGGTGATCCAGTCGGGGCGGCGCGGCTGGGCTCCGGCCGCCGCCTCGACGAAGGCGCGATGCGGCGCCGAGCCGTTCATCAGCAGCATCGACAGGATGGTCGAGCTGATCACGTAGTCGTCGGCACGCGCGGCACCGGCGACCCGTTCACGCTCGGCCGCCGCCAACGCGCCGAGTTCGCGCGCGGTCCGCGCCAGCGGCCA
>NZ_VWWC01000223.1:0-9484 GCF_011753175.1 Burkholderia sp. Cy-637
TGCCGACGCGCTCGCCGCGCTGCTCGGCGCGGCGGTGCCGCTGGCCGGCTCCGAAACCGTGCCGACGCTCGACGCGCTCGGCCGCGTGCTGGCCGCCGACGTGGTGTCGCCGCTCGACGTGCCGCCGATGGCGATCAGCGCGATGGACGGCTACGCGGTGCGCGTCGCCGACCTGACGCGCGGCGAGCGCCGCCTGCCGGTTTCGCAGCGGATTCCGGCCGGCCACGCGGCCGAGCCGCTGGCGGCCGGCACCGCGGCGCGCATCTTCACCGGCGCGCCGGTGCCGCCCGGCGCCGATGCGGTGGTGATGCAGGAGCAGGCCGCCGCGGCCGGCGACGAGGTCGATTTCCTGCACACGCCGAAGGCGGGCGAATGGATCACCGCGCAGGGCGCCGATATCCGGCGCGGCGCCGTGATCCTGCCGGCCGGCACGCGGCTCGCGCCGCAGGCGCTGGGCCTGGCCGCCTCGGTCGGCTGCGCGAGCCTGGCGGTGCGGCGCCGCCTGAAGGTGGCGGTGTTCTTCACCGGCGACGAGCTGACCATGCCGGGCGAGCCGCTCAAGCCCGGCGCGATCTACAACTCCAATCGCTTCAGCCTGCGCGGCCTGCTGGAGCGCTTCGGCTGCGAGGTCAGCGACTACGGCATCGTGCCCGATTCGCTCGAGGCGACGCGCGCGACCTTGCGCGATGCCGCGCGCGAGCACGACCTGATCGTTACCAGCGGCGGCGTGTCGGTCGGCGAGGAAGATCACGTGAAGCCCGCCGTCGAGGCCGAAGGGCGGCTCGCGCTGTGGCAGATCGCGATGAAGCCGGGCAAGCCGCTCGCCTACGGCGCGGTGCGCCGCGAGGCGGCGGCGGGGGCCGAGGCCGGCGGCGAGGCGCATTTCATCGGCCTGCCCGGCAACCCCGTGTCGAGCTTCGTGACCTTCCTGCTGTTCGTGCGGCCGTTCCTGCTGCGCCTGGCCGGCGCCACCCAGGTGGCGCCGCGCGCGCTGTCGCTGCGCGCCGATTTCACGCAGCGCAGCGGCGATCGCCGCAACGAGTTCCTGCGCGCGCGCATCAACGAGGCGGGCGGGCTCGATCTCTACCCGAACCAGAGCTCGGCCGTGCTGACCTCGACCGTCTGGGCCGACGGCCTGATCGACAATCCGCCGAACCACGCGATCAGCGCCGGCGAGACGGTCCGTTTCCTGCCTTTTTCCGAACTGCTCGGCTGAACCCGCCGGGCCTGCGAATCCGATGAAGCGATGAAGATCGAACTGAAATTCTTTGCCAGCGTGCGCGAGGCGCTCGGCGTGGCCGGCGAATCGGTGACGGTGCCCGACGGCATCGCCACGGTGGGCGACGTGCGCGACTGGCTGCGCGCGCGCGGCGGCGCCTGGGCCGAGACGCTGGCCGAGGGCCGCGCGCTGCGCATGGCCTGCAATCACGTGATGACCGACGCGGGCACGCGCATCACGGATGGCTGCGAGGTGGCCTTCTTCCCGCCCGTGACGGGCGGCTGAGGAGGCGCGATGACAAGGCTCAGGGCAAGGGTCCAGACCGGGGATTTCGAGGTCGGCGCGGAATTGGCGGCCTTGCGCGCGCGCAATCCGAAGATCGGCGCGGTGGCCTGCTTCGTCGGCACGGTGCGCGACCTCAACGAGGGCGAGACGGTGGCCGCGCTGGAGCTCGAGCACTATCCCGGCATGACCGAGAAGGCGCTCGAGGCAATCGCCGACGAGGCGATCGCGCGCTGGCCGGGCATCGAGGTGGCGATCATCCATCGCGTCGGCCGGTTGCTGCCGCTCGACCAGATCGTGTTCGTCGCGACGGTCGCCGCGCATCGCGGCGACGCCTTCGCCTCCTGCGAATTCGTGATGGACTACCTGAAGACCGAGGCGCCGTTCTGGAAGAAGGAAAGCACGCCGTCGGGCGAGCGCTGGGTCGATGCGCGCAGCAGCGACGACGCGGCGCTGGCGCGCTGGGGCCTGCGCTCCGGCAACCGGCGCGAGCCGGGCTGAGGGCGGCGGCAAGCCGGGCGACGCGCCTCGGCTGACTTCTTCGGCTCGGCTCGACGAAGGCCAGCCGGCCCGCTACCATCGCGCCTCGCCCGAACTCCCGCGCAGTGTCTCCCCGATCATGACCGAATCCCCATCCGGCGCCATCCTGCTGGTGCCGCAAGACGGCAGCGCCGGCTTGTCCCCTTCGCAACGCAGCTTCAACGCGCTGACCCGGCAGGTGGCCGCGCGCCGCGAGCGGCTGCGCGCCTGGGAGACCGTCTGGCCGCCGTTCCAGCAGCGCTACGTCGACGAATGGGTGCCGCTCGCGCGCGAACTGAGCGCGCGCGAGACCGAGCTGGTGCGCCAGCTCGATGTCGCCGCCGAGATGAAGGGCCTGAGCCGGGCCGAGCGCGAGCTGGTATCGCAATTGATCGTGCATTTCGCGCGGCCGCTGCTCGGCGCCGACGAGGACCGCGAATTGCGTGCGATCCTCGCCCGCCATGGCGCGGCGGCGATGGGGCAGGCTGCAGGCGATGCCGGCCGTCGTGGCGGCAAGTCGCGCCGGCGCGACGCGGCCCCGGCCGAGGATGCCGCGCCGGGGCATGCCGCGGCCGAGCCGCCCGAGGACGAATCCGAGGAAGCGATGATGCTTCGGATCCAGGCCGAGCTGGACGCGCAGGAGGCGCGCGCCTCGGCCGACGCGCAGGCGCGCCAGGCCCAGCGTGGCGAGCGCCAGCGGGCCTCGAGCTCGAAGCGCAAGGTGGCCGAGGCGGCTGCGGCCGAGGCGGCGCGTGCCGCCGCGCAAGCGCAGCAGGAAAGCCCGGCCGAGGCCGAGGCGGATCGCACCGACACCGAGGCGGTGCCCGAGATGGCGCCGGCGCAGGTCAGCCGCTCGCTGCGCGATCTCTACCGGCGCCTGGCCAGCGCGCTGCACCCCGATCGCGAGCCCGATGCGGACGAACGCGAGCGCAAGACCGCGCTGATGCAGCGGCTCAACCGCGCCTACGACAAGCAGGACCTGCTGCAACTGCTCGAACTGGAGCGCGACCTGGGCGCCGCCGATGCGGACCGGCTTGCCGGTGCCGGCGACGAATTGTTGCGGCATTACAACGGCATCCTGAAGGCCCAGTTGGCCTCGCTCGATCGCGAACTGCATCGCGTCGAGGCGGATTTCCGGCATGGCTACGGGATCGGCGCGAATGCCGTGCTGTCGCCCGACACGGCGCTGCGCACGCTCGGCGACGATATCGCCGGCCTGCGTCGCGCGCTGGCCGAGTTGGAGCGCGACTTGCTCGCGCTGCGCGAGATCGGCGCCTTGAAGGACTGGCTGGCCGGCTTCGCCGGCTAGGCGTCGAGGATTTCTGGGAAGGGCTGGTTCAGGCGTCGTCGTCGGCGCCGCGGCCGATGATGCGGGCCGGGAACGGCTCGCCGCGCGGCCGTGCCGGATGCGCGTCGTCGTCGCGTGGTCGTTTCGGCGCGATCGCGTCGAGCAGGGCCTGCTGCTCGTCGGGAATCCGGTAGTCCCAGCCGAAGCGGCTCAACTGCAGGCTCTGCGCGATGCGCAGCGCCGGCTCCATGAAGCGCACCGCGGTGGCCGGCTGGTAGCGCGCCTCGACGGTCCGCAGGAACAGGGCCAGCCAGCGGCTGAAATGCGCCGGCTCGACGCCTTCGAGCGGCTGGTGCCTGGCCTGCAGGTTGCCGCGATATCCCTTGGTGCCGAGCACCAGGTTCGACCAGAACGCGACCATCTTCGGCAGGTGCTCGTCCCAGCGGCCGTCGAGCCGGGCCCCGAACACGGGGCCGAGCAGGGGATCGGCGCGCACCTGCAGATAAAACGCGTCGACCAGGCCGCGGATATTGTCCTCGCTCGGCTCGGCCTCGCGCGGGCCGGCGGGCGCGGGCGAGGCCGCTTCGGGGGAGGGGCTGGCGGCCAGTTCGGGGGCCGGATTAGTGGGGATCATGGTCGAGAGGGAGAATGGGGCCGCTACACTGTCGCGATTTTGTCGCACAATAGCGGACGGCCATCCGCCAAAAAGTGCTTCCAGGGCGCATATTATCGCGCGATTTCCGTTTCGGCAGGCGCCTGTATCCGGCGGCGGCCGCCAACGCTGGCACCTCAACGACACGATCGACTTCGCTCATGAGACTGACCGACTACACCGACTATTCGCTGCGCGTGATGCTGTTCCTGGCGGTGCGCAGCGAAGGCCTGTCGACGATCCAGGAGATCTCGGATGCCTACGGCATCTCGAAGAATCACCTGATGAAGGTGGTGCAGCGGCTCGGCGAGCTCGGCTGGGTCGACACCGTGCGCGGTCGCAACGGCGGCCTGCGCATCAACGCGAATTCGGGGCGGCTGACGATCGGCGAGGTGGTGCGCGCCACCGAGAGCGATTTTGCCCTGGTCGGCTGCTTCGGCGGCGAGGGGCAGGGCGTCGAGCACCGTTCCTGCGTGATCGAGCCGCATTGCCGCCTCAAGGGCGTGCTGTACGCCGCGCGCGAAGCCTTTTTCGCCGAGCTGGACCGCCACACGATCGCCGAACTCTCGCGACCCGCCTCGCCGCTGGCGGCCGCGCTCGGCATCGTGCCGATCGTCGTCGAGCCGGCCTGAGCGCCGGCGCTTGCTCCCAACGGCGGCGCCCGCCGCCATCCCTGCCCGTTTCTCGCTATCCTGACGCAGCCGATCCGGCGCCGTCATCGAGCCTGCACGCCGCCCGGGCAGACTGAAATCCCGCGCCTGCCCGCTGCCTGCCCCTCGCCGGGCTCGGGCCCCATTCGGCAAAGCCATGCCGGGCGAGGCTGGGCGCCGCAAGGCACACATCTTGCCTAGCGAGCGCTTGAAACCCCGGCAAGCAGCCTCATGTTGGAGCTATTCGAAAATTGGAGGTCTCTTCATGAGAATCGACAAGCTCACCACCAAGTTCCAGGAAGCGCTGGCCGACGCCCAGAGCCTCGCGGCCGGCCGCGACAATCAATACATCGAACCCGTCCACGTGCTGGCCTCGCTGATCGGCCAGACCGACGGCTCGGCGCGCTCGCTGATGTCGCGCACCGGCGTGCACGTGCAGGCGCTGCAAGGCGCGCTGAACGAGGCGATCTCGCGCCTGCCGCAGGTCACCGGCACCGGCGGCGACATCCAGATCGGCCGCGAGCTGGCCGGCCTGCTGAACCAGGCCGACAAGGAAGCGCAGAAGCTCAACGACAGCTTCATCGCCAGCGAGATGTTCCTGCTCGCGGTGTCCGACGACAAGGGCGAGGCCGGCCGGCTGGCGCGCCAGCACGGCATGACGCGCAAGGCGCTGGAAGCCGCGATCGCGGCCGTGCGCGGCGGCTCGCAGGTGCACAGCGCCGATGCCGAGAGCCAGCGCGAGGCGCTCAAGAAGTACACGGTCGACCTGACCGAGCGCGCGCGCTCGGGCAAGCTCGATCCGGTGATCGGCCGCGACGACGAGATCCGCCGCTCGATCCAGATCCTGCAGCGCCGCACCAAGAACAACCCGGTGCTGATCGGCGAGCCCGGCGTGGGCAAGACCGCCATCGTCGAGGGGCTGGCGCAGCGCATCGTCAACGGCGAGGTGCCCGAGACGCTGAAGAACAAGCGCGTGCTCTCGCTCGACATGGCCGCGCTGCTGGCCGGCGCGAAGTACCGCGGCGAGTTCGAGGAGCGCCTGAAGTCGGTGCTCAACGACATCGCCAAGGACGAAGGCCGCACCATCGTCTTCATCGACGAGATCCACACCATGGTGGGCGCCGGCAAGGCCGAGGGCGCGATGGACGCGGGCAACATGCTCAAGCCGGCGCTCTCGCGCGGCGAGCTGCACTGCATCGGCGCGACCACGCTCGACGAGTACCGCAAGTACATCGAGAAGGATGCCGCGCTCGAGCGCCGCTTCCAGAAGGTGATCGTCGACGAGCCGAGCGTGGAGGCGACCATCGCGATCCTGCGCGGGCTGCAGGAGAAGTACGAGCTGCACCACGGCGTGGACATCACCGATCCGGCCATCGTGGCCGCGGCCGAACTCTCGCATCGCTACATCACCGACCGCTTCCTGCCGGACAAGGCGATCGACCTGATCGACGAGGCCGCCTCGAAGATCAAGATGGAAATCGATTCGAAGCCCGAATCGATGGACAAGCTCGACCGTCGCCTGATCCAGTTGAAGATCGAGCGCGAGGCCGTCAAGAAGGAGCAGGACGAGGCTTCGCAGAAGCGCCTGCAACTGATCGAGGAAGAGATCGAGCGGCTGGGCCGCGAGTATGCCGACCTCGAGGAGATCTGGACCGCCGAGAAGGCCGCCGTGCAGGGCAGCGCCCAGCTCAAGGAGGATATCGACCGGGTGCGCGCCGAGATCGCCAAGCTGCAGCGCGAGGGCAAGCTCGAGAAGGTGGCCGAGCTGCAATACGGCAAGCTTCCGCAACTCGAGGCGCAACTCAAGCAGGTGACCCAGGCCGAGGAGCAGGAGCAGCACAATCCGAGCAAGCCGCGGCTGCTGCGCACCCAGGTGGGCACCGAGGAGATCGCCGAGGTGGTGTCGCGCGCCACCGGCATCCCTGTCTCGCGCATGATGCAGGGCGAGCGCGAGAAGCTGCTGCATATCGAGGAAAAGCTGCATGAGCGCGTGATCGGCCAGGACGAGGCGATCAGCGCGGTGGCCGATGCGATCCGCCGCTCGCGCGCGGGCCTGTCGGACCCGAACCGGCCTTATGGCTCGTTCCTGTTCCTGGGCCCGACGGGCGTCGGCAAGACCGAGCTCTGCAAGGCGCTGGCCGGCTTCCTGTTCGATTCGGAGGATCACCTGATCCGCATCGACATGAGCGAGTTCATGGAGAAGCACAGCGTCGCGCGCCTGATCGGCGCGCCGCCGGGCTACGTCGGCTACGAGGAAGGTGGTTACCTGACCGAAGCGGTGCGTCGCAAGCCGTACAGCGTGATCCTGCTCGACGAGATCGAGAAGGCGCACCCGGACGTGTTCAACGTGCTGCTGCAGGTGCTCGACGACGGCCGCATGACCGACGGGCAGGGCCGCACCGTGGACTTCAAGAACACGGTGATCGTGATGACCTCGAACCTCGGTTCGCAGGTGATCCAGTCGATGGTGGGCTCGCCCCAGGAAGCGGTGAAGGACGCGGTGTGGGAGGAGGTCAAGCTGCACTTCCGCCCCGAGTTCCTGAACCGGATCGACGACGTGGTGGTGTTCCATGCGCTCGATCGCAGCAACATCCAGTCGATCGCGAAGATCCAGCTGGCGCGCCTGCACGAGCGGCTGGCCAAGCTCGACATGCAGCTGGAGGTGACCGACGCGGCGCTCGACCAGATCGGCAAGGTCGGCTACGACCCGCTGTTCGGCGCGCGCCCGCTCAAGCGCGCGATCCAGCAGGAGATCGAGAATCCGGTGGCCAAGCTGATCCTGGCCGGGCGCTTCGGGCCCAAGGACGTGATCCCGGTCGACGTGCAGGACGGCAAGTTCGTGTTCGATCGCGTCGTGCACTGAGGCGAAGCCGCGCGATTGGCCAGGGCTTCGGGAACCCCGCTTCGGCGGGGTTTTTTTTCGGCCGTCGCTTGTTTCGGCGGTTGCCGGCGGCTCAGCCGGCGCCGAACAGGAAGCGCTCGCAATACACGGCGTCGAACGCGAGCGAGCCCCGTTCGAAATCAGGACTGCGATGGAAGGCGGCCCGCGCGGCCTCGGGCAGCCCGGCCTCGAAATCGGGCGAGAAGACGAAGCCGGATTTCATCGACAGCAGGTACTGCGCGACCTGCTGCCTGCCGTCCGAGGCGCCGAGGTCGTGATGGTCGAGGATGCCGTCGCCGTGAGCATTGTCGAGCGCGCCGACGAAGAAGGCGCTCTCGTCGGCGAAGTCGGCTTTCAGCAGGAACACCACGAAGGGTTCGGTGTCGCCCGGCTGGCTCAGGTCCACCACGCCGGAGAACAGGTAGCCGGGCGCCGCGAGCTGGTGGCAGCGCGAGCCGACGGCGGGGCGGCCCGCTTCCAGGCCGGCGCGGACCTGCTCGTAGACGCGTTGCCAGCGCGCGAGCGACTCGCGCAGCTCGGCGAGGTTGCGCTCGACGCGCTCGCTCGCGGCCGCCAGCTCGGCATGCGAGGCCTCGTCGAGCTGGCGCAGTTCGACGGCGATGTCCTGCCAGATCGCGATCTGGCGTTCGGTCTCGTAGGCGCGCTTCTTCAGCGAGCGCAGGTACTGCGCGTTGAGCTGGGTGTCGTCGTAGCGCGTCAGGCCGTTGTCGAGATCGCGGAACAGCAGGTTGTCGTGTTCCTGGCAGTAGCCGAGGAAGGTGGTCGCCGAGCGGGTCGCGACATGCTTGAAGGCGTAGCGATAGGGGTTGCCCGACAGGTCGGGCGCGAGCACGTCGACATAGCGCCGCCCCTCGATGTCGCGCGCCAGGCAGCGCGTGATCTTGCCTTCCGAGATTTCGTGCGACCAGATCGAGGCGCGCGTGCAGCCCGCGTGCCGGCAGGTCCAGGCCGCGCTCTTGCCGGGGCGCGCGAACTTGCCGTAGACGGCGCGCGCGCTCTTCTTGATCGCGTCGCCGGGGTGGCTGAAGAGGATGGCCGAGAGGAAATGCGCGAGCAGCGGATCGTGGATCGCGGCGTCGGAGATTGTTGCCTGGGCGCTGGTGAAGTCCATGCGGCGGCTCGTGAGGGCGGCCGGTTCGCCGGCTCGCGGGTTGCGCCGCCGCGGGCCCGGGGCAGGCTGCGGCCCGGGCCCGCGCCTTCGACCGCACCCCGGCCTGGCGGCCGGGTGCGGGCGAGGGCTGGCGGCGAATCAGGCGGTCTTGTTGCCGCCGCCGAACAGGCCGGCCAGCTGCGAGAGCGTGCCGAGCAGGTTCGGCGCGTCGACCTGGCCGTCGGCCGGCACGTTGCCGTCCGGGGTGGCGTGATTGACCAGGTGCGGCAGCACCTGGGCCAGCAGGTTCGAGGCCGTCGAGGGATCGACGCCGGCCTTGTTGGCGAGCGAGGTGACGGTGTCCGAGCCGAGCACGTTCTGCAGCGTGTCGGGCGAGATCGGCTGGTTCGCGCCGGTGCCGACCCACGAACCGATCACGTCGCCCACGCCGCCCTGGCGGAACTTCTCGATCAGGCCGTTCAGCCCGCCGGGCTGGTTGTTGACGAATTCGAGCGCGGCGGCGAGCAGTGCGCCCTGATTGCCGCCGCCATTCTGGCCGCCTAGCGCGCCAGTCACCATATCGAGCAGACCCATGATTTCTCTCCGATGCCGGGTTCCCACTTCCTGAAACGGCGCCGCGAGGGCGGCGCCGGGCTTGTGTTCGCGGCCAGCCGCATCTCGCGCGGCCGGCCGACGGGTCAGGCGCCTGACGCGGCCGATGCGGCCTGACTCTTCTTCGACTTCCTGGGCTTCTTGGCCTTGGGCTCCGAGGTGCCGGCCGTGGCGGTTGCCGCGGCCGGGGCGCTGCCTGCCGCCGCGGCGCTGGCGGCGGCCGCCGCCTTGTCCTTCTTGCGCGAGGCGCGGCTCGCCTTGGCGGGCTTG
>NZ_VWWC01000224.1:0-9453 GCF_011753175.1 Burkholderia sp. Cy-637
CGCGGCCGCGCAGCAGGGCTCGCCGCTCGCCCAGGCCGGCACCGCGACCACCGCCGGCGCGGCCGCCGCCGAGGCCAGCCTGGCACCGCGCGTCGGCTCGCAGGAATGGGGCGACGCATTCAGCCAGAAGGTGGTGTTCCTCTCGAACGCGCATCAGCAGACCGCCGAGCTGTCGCTGAACCCGCCCGACCTCGGCCCGCTGCAGGTGGTGCTGCGCGTGGCCGACAATCACGCCCACGCGCTGTTCGTCTCGCAGCATCCGCAGGTGCGCGAGGCGGTCGAGGCCGCGCTGCCGAAGCTGCGCGAGGCGATGGAATCGGGCGGCCTGAGCCTGGGCAGCGCCAACGTCAGTGACGGCGGCGGCGGATTCGCGCAGCAGAACGCGCAACAGCAATCCTCGGGCGCAGCCGGGACGCGACGCGCGGGCGCCGCGTACGGCGCGTCGTCGGGCGGCGACGCGCTCGCCGGGCCCGCAGGCCCGACGTCCAGCGTCGCGACGCAGCAGCGCGTCGGGATGGTCGATACCTTCGCGTAAGCGCCTCCGCCCGGTTTCCTCTCGCCTGGGCGCTCAGTTGCCGGCGGCGGCGCGAACCGCGGCCGGCGCGGGCGCCTGCGCCTGCATCGTCCCGGCGGCCGTCGTCGACGCCACCGCGAGCGGCGCCGAGCCGCTCCGGCGCGCGGCCGCGATGAACTCCGCGGCGCGCTCGCCGATCATCACCGAAGGCGCGTTGGTGTTGCCGCCGATCAGGGTCGGCATCACCGAGGCGTCGACCACCCGCAAACCTTCCACGCCACGCACGCGCAACTGCGTATCGACCACCGCGCGCGCATCGCTGCCCATCCGGCAGGTGCCGACCGGGTGGTAGATGGTGTCGGCGCGCTCGACGATGGTGGCGCGCAGCCTTGCATCGTCATCCGAAGGATCGGTATAGAGCTCGCGCCCGCCTTGCGAGGCCAGCGGCTCGGCGGCGAGGATCCGCCGCATCGCCTTGGCGCCCGTCATCAGCAGGTCCAGGTCGCGCTCGTCGCTGAAGAAGCGCGGGTCGATCAGCGGCGCCTCGCGCGCATCGCCGCTCGCCAGCTCGACCGTGCCTCGGCTCTTCGGGCGCAGCGCGCAGACGTGCAGCGAGTAACCGAAGCCCCAGTGCATGTGGCGGTTGTGATCGTCGACCAGCGCGGTGCAGAAATGCAGTTGCAGGTCGGGACGATCGAGCCCCGGCTCGCTCTTGAGGAAGCCGCCCGCCTCGGCCACGTTGCTCGACATCATGCCGTCGCGCTTCGAGAACCAGCGCAGCAGTTGCGGCGTCATCTTGGCCAGGCCGCGCAGGCAGATGCCCACCAGCTCCGAGGAATCGACGCGCTTGTTGATGATGAAGTCGATATGGTCGATCAGGTTGCGGCCGACCTCGGGCGCGTCGTGCAGCACCTCGATGCCGTGGCGGCGCAACTGCTCGGCCGGGCCGATCCCCGAGCACATCAGCAGTTGCGGCGAGTTGAACGCGCCGGCTGCGACGATCACCTCGGCGCGCGCGCCGATCGTCTCGAGCTTGCCGCCGCGCCGCGCCAGCGTCACGCCGTTCGCGCGGCGGCCCTCGAAGCCGATGCGCAGCACGGTCGCGTCGGTGATGATGTCGAGGTTGGGGCGCGGCTGGTCGTAGAGATAGGCGCGCGCCACGCTGCAGCGCGCGCCGTCGCGATGCGTGACCTGGTAGAAGCCGACGCCTTCCTGCTCGGCGCCGTTGAAGTCGTCGTTGAGCGGATAACCGGCCGAGTGCGCGGCATCGATGAATCGTTGTGCGAAGGGATTCCGGAAGCGCAGGTCGGATACCGTCAGCGGGCCGTCGGCGCCATGCCACTCGTTCGCGCCGCGCTGGTTGCCCTCGGCGCGCCGGAAATACGGCAGCACGTCGCGCCAGCCCCAGCCTTGGCAGCCCAGCGTTTCCCATTCGTCGTAGTCGAGCGGGTGGCCGCGCGTGTAGATCATCGCGTTGATCGCGCTCGAGCCGCCCAGCCCGCGCCCGCGCGGCTGGTAACCGCGCCGCCCGCCGAGCCCGGGCTGCGGCACCGTCTGGTAGCCGTAGTTGGTGCCGATCCTGTACGGCACCAGCGCGGCGATGCCGACCGGCATGTTGACCAGCAGGTTGCGCTGGTTGCTGCCGCCGGCCTCGATCAGGGCGATGCTGGCGTCGGGACAGGCGTCGGCCAGGCGCGCCGCGAGGCTCGCGCCGCCCGATCCACCGCCGACGATCAGATAGTCGTACTGCATGTCATGTCTCCTTCATGTCATGATCAGCGACCCGTGCCGATGCGCATCCAGCACTTGTAATGTTCGCGCATTGTAGGAACGCGGCGCGCGCCGCGGCGCATCGAATCAAGAGCGATTCCTCTAAACGGGGCCGCCGTCCGGCCTTAAGATGGCCGGATTCGCCTCGCGCGGCAGCGAGCGACGCCAAGCCGTCGCCGGCCGCGAAATGGGAGACACAGGCATGGATCAGCACGTTCCGGCGGCGACGCATCGCGTCACCAATCAGGCTCCGCCGCTCACCGACTACAACGCGTTTGAAACCGACCTCGCGCTCGCGGCCGCCGTCGAGCGGCACGGCGCGGGCTGGCATCAAACGGCACTCTCGCGGCACGGCGCGGCGCTCACCACCGCCGACACGCTGGCGCTGGCCGAACTCGCCAATCGTCATACGCCCGAGCTGTCGACCCACAGCGCGCGCGGCGAGCGCATCGACGCGCTCGAATTCCACCCGAGCTGGCACCAGTTGCTGGCCCTGTTGCGCGGCGAGGGCCTGCATGCGCTGCCCTTCGCCGAGCCGCGCGCCGGCGCGATGGCCGCGCGCTGCGCCGGCTACTTCCTGCACGCCCAGCTCGAATCGGGCTCGCTGTGCCCGCTGACCATGACCTTCGCGAGCATCCCCGTGCTCAAAAAGGAACCGGCCCTATTCGAGACGCTGCGCGAGCGGCTCTACACGCGCGAGCACGATCCGCGCGACATCCCGCTGGCGGGCAAGCGCTCGATGATGATCGGCATGGGCATGACCGAGAAGCAGGGCGGCTCGGACGTGCGCAGCAACGAAACGCGCGCCTGGCCGCTCGGCGCGGGCGGGCGCGGCCAGCCCTATCGCCTGGTCGGCCACAAGTGGTTCTTCTCCGCGCCCCAATGCGATGCGCATCTGGTGCTGGCGCGCACCGACGAGCACGCCGGCATTTCCTGCTTCTACGTGCCGCGCTTCTCGCCCGACGGCAGCAAGAACGCGGTGCAGGTGCAGCGCCTCAAGGACAAGCTCGGCAACCGCTCGAACGCGAGCAGCGAGGTGGAATTCCTCGATGCCTACGGCGTGATGGTCGGCGAGGAAGGGCGCGGCGTGCCGACCATCATCGAGATGGCGAACATGACGCGGCTCGACTGCGTGATCGGCAGCGCCGCGCTGATGCGGGCCGCGCTGGTGCAGGCGATCCATCACGCGCGGCACCGCAGCGCCTTCGGCCGGCTGCTGGCCGAGCAGCCGCTGATGCGCAACGTGCTGGCCGACCTCGCGATCGAATCGGAGGCGGCCACCGCGCTGTTCATGCGCCTGGCCGACGCGGTCGAGCACGACGACGGCAGCTCGGCCGAGGCGCGCGGCTGGCGCCGCATCGTCACGCCGGCCGCCAAGTTCTGGGTCTGCAAGCGTGCGCTCGAATTCACCGGCGAGGCGATGGAAGTGTGGGGCGGCAACGGCTACGTCGAGACCGGGCCGATGGCGCGCTTCTATCGCGAGGCGCCGGTCAACTCGATCTGGGAAGGCTCGGGCAACGTGATGTGCCTGGACGTGCTGCGCGCCGTCGAGCGCGAGCCCGAATCGGCCGCGGCCCTGGTCGCCGCCTGGCGCGAGGCCGCCGCCGGACATCCCGAGCTGCTGCGCGCGATCGACCAGTTGCTCGATGCCTTCGCGCTGCCGGCCGAGGAACGCGAAGCCTCGGCGCGCCGCATCGCGCAACGCATCGCGCTGATCGCGCAGGCCTCGCTGCTGATCCGCCACGCACCGGCCGCGATGGCCGATGCCTTCATCGCGACGCGCCTGGGCGCCGCGAGCCACGACACGGGACGCGTCTACGGCACGCTGCCCGCCTTCGACCACGGCGCGCTTCTCGCGCGCGCGTTCCCGGCCTGACGTTCGGCCGCCAGCCTGCCTGCCAAGGAGCAGACGATGAAGAACGACCTGCCCGGACTCGCCACGCTCGACGCGCTGCTGCACGACCAGCGCGCCGCCTACCTGCGCGCGCCCTACCCCTCGTGGGACACGCGCGCGGGCCATCTGCGCGCGCTGCGGGCGATGCTGATCGACAATGCCGACGCGCTGGCCGAGGCGATCAATGCCGACTTCGGCCATCGCGCCAAGCAGGAGGTGCTGCTCTCCGAGATCTGGATGGCCAAGGAGGAGATCGACGAGGCGCTGCGCCACGGCAAGCGCTGGATGCGGCCGCGCCGCAAGCCGATGAACAAGTGGCTGAAGCCGGCGCGCGCCACCGTGATCCCGCAGCCGCTCGGCGTGGTGGGCATCGTGGTGCCCTGGAACTACCCGGTGCTGCTGGCCGCGGGCCCGCTGATCTGCGCGCTGACAGCAGGCAACCGCGCCATCGTCAAGATGTCGGAGCTGACGCCGCGCACCTCGGAACTGTTCGAAGTCCTGATCGCGAAGACCTACTCGCGCGATCACGTGGCCGTGGTCAACGGCGATGCGGAGATCGGCGCGGCGTTCAGCAAGCTGCCCTTCGACCACCTGCTGTTCACCGGCTCGACCCAGGTGGGCCGCCACGTGATGCGCGCGGCCGCCGAGCACCTGACGCCGGTCACGCTCGAGCTGGGCGGCAAGTCGCCGGCCATCGTTGGGCCCGGCGCGCGCTTCGACAACGCGGTCGACGCGATCGTCGCGGGCAAGACGCTCAACGCGGGCCAGACCTGCATCGCGCCCGACTACGTGCTGGTGCCGCGCGGCAAGGAGGAGGCCTTCATCGAGCGGGCCCGCGCGCGCGTGGCGCGGCTCTACCCCGATTTCGCGCACAACGCCGACTACACCTCGATCATCTCCGAGCGCCACTTCGCGCGGCTCGACCGGCTCGCGGCCGAGGCGCAGGACGGCGGCGCCACCCTGCATCCGCTGACCGAGGCGCCCTGCGATCCGGCGCTGCGCCGCTTCGCGCCGGTGGCGATCACGCGCGCGCCCGACCAGTCCGCGCTGATGCAGGAGGAGATCTTCGGGCCGCTGCTGCCGATCGTGCCCTACGACACGCTCGAGCAGGCGATCGCCTACGTGAACGCGCGCCCGCGCCCGCTCGCGCTCTACCTGTTCGAGGAATCGCGCGCCAACATCGATCGCGTGATGCGCGACACCATCTCGGGCGGGGTCTCGATCAACGAGACGCTGATGCATATCGCCTGCGGCTCGCTGCCGTTCGGCGGGGTCGGCGCGAGCGGGATGGGCGCCTATCACGGCTACGACGGCTTCGTGACCTTCTCGAAGATGAAGCCGGTGCTCACGCAGGCGCGCTTCAACGCGCGCAACCTGCTCGCGCCGCCCTACGGCAAGCGCTTCGGGGCCCTGATCAAGCTGATGCTGAGGTTCTGAGGAAAGGGATCGCCGGGAGGGATCGCGCTCGTTGCGCATGCAACGGCCGGCTCCCGGCGTCGAGACCGGATCAGACGGGCCAGAGCGGCCCTTCCTGCATCGCGCCGACCTGCTCGCGCAGCTCGAGCACGCGCTCTTCCCAGTAGCGATGGGTGTTGAACCAGGGGAAGGCCGCCGGAAAGGCCGGGTCGTCCCAGCGGCGCGCCAGCCACGCCGAATAATGGATCAGCCGCAGCGTGCGCAGCGCCTCGACCAGGTGCAGCTCGCGCGGATCGAATTCGCAGAAATCCTCGTAGCCGGCCAGCAGGTCGGCCAGCGCGCTGGACGCGCCGGCGCGGTCGCCCGGCAGCAGCAGCCAGAGATCCTGGATCGCGGGCGCCATGCGGCTGTCGTCGAAGTCGACGAAATGCGGGCCGGCGTCGGTCCACAGCACGTTGCTCGGATGGCAATCGCCGTGCGCGCGCAGCAGGCGCGTCTCGCCGGCACGCTCGAAAGCCGCCTCGACCCCTTCCAGCGCCAGCGCCAGCACGGTCCGGTAGGCCTCGCGCAAATCGACGGGGATGATCTCGTTGGACAGCAGGTAGTCGCGCGAGTCGTAGCCGAAGCTGCGGATATCGAGCACCGGCCGCTCGGCATAGGCCTGGGTGGCGCCCACCGCGTGGATCCGGCCGATGAAGCGGCCCAGCCATTCGAGCGTGTCGCGCCGGTCGAGATCGGGCGCGCGGCCGCCGCGCCGTTCGAACACCGAGAAACGGAAACCCTCGAATTCGTGCAGCGTGCGGCCCTCGAAGGCGCGCGCCGGCACGGCGGGAATCTCGCGCGCGGCCAGTTCGGCGACGAAGCCGTGTTCCTCGAGGATGGCCGCGTCGGACCAGCGTCGCGGCCGGTAGAACTTGGCGACGATCGGCTGGCCGTCCTCGATGCCGGCCTGGTAGACGCGGTTCTCGTAGCTGTTGAGCGCGAGCAGGCGCCCGTCGGTGCGCAGGCCGGCGGGGATCAGCACGCTGTCGAGCGCGTCGAGCACGCGCTCGGGCGTGAGGCCCGCAAAAGGAAGGCCGGCGCTGTCGCCGGCCGGGGTGGGTTCGGAATGGTCGTCGTGCATGGCCCGCATTGTGCCGCGCGCCGCGCCGCTTGACGAGTTCTCAGTGAATCGCGGCGCCCGCGGGCAGCACGGATTCTCCGGTGTCGATCAGGTCCTCGAGAAAGAAGGGCTCGGTGTTCAGTTCCTTCGAATCGCCCGGCACGCCCGCGTACCAGGTCACCATCGCCATGTCACCGAGGATGCGCTGGACGATGCCGCGAGCGCCCTTCGGTACGGCGATATGCGTAGTGCAGACAATCGAACCGACATGCATGATGTTTCCCCACTCAAAACCGACCGGATCGCCGGCCGCGAATACTGGAATGCGCCGCCCGGGGGCGGGACGCGTTTCCATTGTTAACCGATTCGCACTTCGATGGAATCGCGTCGCATGAAAACAAAATCGCGGCCAGCGCCGCGATCCGCCGGGTCGCCCCCCATTAGGGGGACGCTTCGGCCGCGCCGGAAAACGCTGCCGGCGCACGGCAATCATAACCCGAGTGCCGTGACGCTCCAGCAGAACACAAAAACATGCACTTCGCATGACGTTCGCATCGGCTGACGCGCCCGCGCGACAGCAACGGCAAGCCCGCCGCGCGCGCCGGCCGCCGCGGCTCGCGCGAGTCGGCGGCAACCGACGCGTTTCGGGCAAGCGGCGTATCGTTGCGGTTTGTCCGTTGCAGGGAGACCCCCAGCGTGAGCGCTTCACCCGGATCGCCGGAATCGGCCGCAGACAGCCGCCCGGCGCAGCCCGCCCCGACCGCCCCCTATCTCGAGCGCGGTTCGCGCGGCTACTGGCACGCGAGCATCGCCCTGCTGTTCGCCGGCTACGCGACCTTCTCGCTGCTCTACTACGTGCAGCCGCTGCTGCCCGAATTCTCGGGTGCCTTCGGGGTGAGCCCGGCGCAGAGCAGCCTCTCGCTGTCGTTCGCCACCGCCGCGCTGGCGCTGGCCATCTTCGTGGCCGGCTTCGTCTCCGAAGGGCTCAGCCGGCATCGCCTGATGACGCTCTCGCTGACGCTGTCCTCGCTGTTCACGCTGGCCGCCGCCTTCGTGCCGCATTGGCACGAGCTGCTGGTGCTGCGCGCGCTGACCGGTATCGCGCTGGGCGGCGTGCCGGCCGTGGCGATGGCCTACCTGGCCGAGGAGGTGCATCCGGACGGGCTGGGCCTGGCGATGGGGCTCTACGTGGGCGGCACCGCGATCGGCGGGATGGCCGGTCGCGTGATCACCGGCGTGCTGGCCGAGCTGTTCGGCTGGCGCATCGCGGTGGCGGGGATCGGCGTGCTCGGGCTCGCCGCGATGCTGGCGTTCCGCGCGCTGCTGCCGCCCTCGCGGCATTTCACGCCGCGCCGCGGGCTGGGCCTCGCGCATCATCGCAGCGCGCTGGCGCGCCACCTGCGCGGCCGCCGCGAGCTGCCCGTGCTGTTCCTGATGGCCTTCGTGCTGATGGGCAGCTTCGTCACGCTCTACAACTACATCGGCTATCGATTGCTGGCGCCGCCCTACGCGATGAACCAGGCCACCATCGGCGCGATCTTCGTGGTCTACCTGGTCGGCGTGTTCGCCTCGCCGTGGTCGGGCCGCATGGCCGACTCGATCGGGCGCGGGCGCGTGCTGATGGTCGGCATCGTGATGATGGGCCTGGGCGTGGCCCTGACCCTGCTCACCCCGGTCGCGGCGATCGCGGCCGGCATCGCCTGCATGACCTTCGGCTTCTTCGCCGGCCACTCGGTGGCGAGCGGCTGGGTCGGCCGGCTCGCCAGCCAGGGCAAGGGGCAGGCCGCGGCGCTCTACCTGCTGTCCTACTACCTCGGCTCGAGCGTGATCGGCTCGCTCGGCGGCCACGCCTGGAGCGCCTCGGGCTGGGGCGGCGTGGCCGCGCTGGTGGGCGCGCTGCTGGCGGTGGGCCTGGTCGCCGCGAGCTGGTTGCGCTCGCGCGAGCGCGCCGGCGCCGCCTGACGACGATCGCGGCGCCGCCGCTCGTGTAGCGGGCACGGCGCGAGGCCTACTCGCATTCGCCACTTGCCGAGCCCGGCCCCGATGCGCTAACGTGGCGTGTCATCCGTCCTTTTCGTTCATCGAACCATGCGGCCTGCCTTGCCCGCCCAGCTCACCGATTGCCTGCCGCCTTGCGCGCGGCGGCACGGGCGCGCGCAAGCGGCACCGCCACCTCCTGTCGATCCGCCGCGCATCGGCGCGCCGCCGCCGCATCGCGCGGCACGGCGCGGCTGAACCGCGCCGCAGCTTTCCCATCGGTCCCGTTCGTCCTGCCTGCGCGTCATTCGCGCGGCGGCGTCGCGCGCGGCCGTTTCCGGTTCCGATCGACAGGACACATCATGCGATTCGCACAAGGCGCGCTCGTCGCGCGTTTCACCACTTCCTCATTCGTGCTGCTGTGGAGCAGCGGCGCGATCTTCGCCGAACTCGGCGTGCGCCACGCCTCCGCGCTGGCCTTCCTGATCGCGCGTTTCGCGCTCGCCTCGCTGGCGCTGGCCGCGATCGGCCTGGCGCGCCGCCGCTGGCTGCCGCCGGCCGGCGGGCGGCGCATCACGGCGCTGATCGGCTTGCTGATGGGCCTGTATTCGATCGCCTACCTGCTCGCGCTCGAACACGGCATCACGCCGGGCATGCTGGCCACCTTGCTCGGCGCGCAGCCGATCCTCACCCTGGCGCTGGTCGAGCGCCGCTGGTCGGTGCCGCGCCTGGCGGGCCTGCTGCTCGCGCTGACCGGGCTCGCGCTGGTGGTCTGGCATG
>NZ_VWWC01000225.1:0-9281 GCF_011753175.1 Burkholderia sp. Cy-637
CGACTACGTGCGCCCCGGCACGCCGCTCGGCGCGGGCCTGGCGGCCGGCGCCACCGAGACGCTGTTCGTGCGCATCGACACGGCGCCGGGCGCGGCCGACGGCGCGCCCGGCATCGCCGCCTCGAATTTCCGCGTACAGATTTTCTACCCGTAAGCGCACGGCGCGCCGCGAGAGGCGCGCCGGCCTCAACCTCGGCGTCCTCGCGACGCCCCCTCTTCGGAGTACGAATATGAGCAAAGTCACCCTGGGCGGCAACCCGATCGAACTGGCCGGCAGCTTTCCGGCCGTCGGCTCGCAAGCCCCCGACTTCAAGCTGGTCGGCCAGGATCTCGGCGAGCTGACGCTGGCGAGCTTCGCCGGCAAGCGCAAGGTGCTGAACATCGTGCCGAGCCTCGACACGCCGACCTGCGCGACCTCGACGCGCAAGTTCAACGAAGCCGCCAGCAAGCTCGCCGACACGGCGGTGGTGGTGGTTTCGGGCGACCTGCCGTTCGCGGCCAAGCGCTTCTGCACCACCGAGGGCCTGGCCAACGTGTCGACCGCTTCGACCTTCCGCGGCGGCCGCGACTTCGCCAATGCCTATGGCGTCGACGTCACCAGCGGCCCGCTGAACGGCCTGACCGCGCGCGCGGTGGTGGTCATCGATGCGAACGACAAGGTCGTCTACACGGAACTCGTCGAAGAGATCAAGAACGAGCCGAACTACGACGCCGCGCTTGCCGCGCTGAAGTAAGTTCTGCCACCGGATCCGGCCGTACGCGCGCCCTGCCTCGGCACGGCGCGCGTCACTCTCATCTGCAGCAGTCCCAACTACTGAACAGGAACGACCTTGGCTACGCTGATTTGCGGTTCGATCGCCTACGACAACATCATGACCTTCGAAGGGCGGTTCCGGGAGCACATCCTGCCCGATCAGGTTCACCTCATCAACCTGAGCTTCCTGGTGCCGACCATGCGCCGCGAGTTCGGCGGCTGCGCCGGCAACATCGGCTACGCCCTGCACGCGCTGGGCGGCGAGGCCCGCGTGATGGGCACGGTCGGCGCGATCGACGCGCAGCTCTATCTCGACCGCTTCGACTCGCTCGGCCTGTCGCGCCAGTTCGTGCGCGTGGTGCCCGACACGCATTCGGCCCAGGCGATGATCACCACCGACCTGGACAACAACCAGATCGCCGCCTTCCACCCGGGCGCGATGATGCAGTCGCACCTGAACCACGCCGGCGAGGCGCAGGGCATCAAGCTCGCGATCGTCGGCCCGGACGGCTTCCAGGGCATGGTCCAGCACGTCGAGGAACTCGCCAAGGCGGGCGTGCCCTTCGTGTTCGATCCGGGCCAGGGCTTGCCGCTGTTCGACCGTGACACGCTGCGGCGCAGCATTGAACTTGCGACCTATCTGGCTGTCAACGATTACGAAGCCAAACTGGTGAGCGACAAGACGGGCTGGTCCGAAGACGAGATCGCGAGCCGGGTCCAGGCCCTGATCATCACGCGCGGCGAACATGGCGCCACGATTCGTCACCGCGACGGCACCGAGCAGATCCCGGTCGTGCAGGCCGAGAAGATCGTCGATCCGACCGGTTGCGGCGATGCCTTCCGCGGCGGCTTGCTGTACGGGATCGAGAAGGGACTGGACTGGGCGACCACCGGCCGCCTCGCGAGCCTGATGGGATCGATCAAGATCGCTCACTCGGGCCCGCAGACGTACACGCTGGGCCGCGCGGAAATCCTGTCCCGCTTCAAGACCGCGTTCGGCTACAGTATCGAATGAGATTTGTTGGAGAAAACCACACATGCTGACCAGGAAAACCCTCACGCTCGCCGCGATGATCACCGCCTCGGTATCGCTCGCAGGCTGTTTCACGCCGCCGGGTTCCGCCGATGTCTATAGCGCCAGCCAGGCGCAGCGCGAACAGACGGTGCGCCTCGGCACCATCGAGAGCGTGCGCGCGGTGCGCATCGAGAGCGATACCGGCGCCGGCTCGACACTCGGCACGCTCGGCGGCGGCGCGCTCGGTGCCGTGGCCGGCAGTGCGATCGGCGGCGGCAAGGGCTCGATCCTGACCGCGATCGCCGGCGGCCTCGCCGGCGCGGTCGCGGGCAATGCGATCGGCCAGGGCATGAGTTCGGCCAACGGTGTGGAAATCACCGTGCGCCTCGATAACGGCGATCTGCGTTCGATCACGCAGGCCGCCACGCCGGAAGTGTTCCGTGCAGGCGATCGCGTCCGACTGCTGTCGAGCGGCGGCGTGACTCGCGTCACGCACTGAGCGAGGAGACCTCAGCGCGCGGCGACAGCCGCGATATCCAGCGCATACGCGATTCGTTTCGCGTATGCGTTTTTTTATGCGCGCGCGAAACCGGCGCCGGACTGAATCGCGAAGGCCTCACCGGGAAACACGCATAAAAAAATCCCGCCACCGGAAACCGGTAACGGGATTCGAGCGGGCCGAGGCATCGACCCGATACTGCATGACTACGGCTTGTGTCGTATCGACGCGAAGGTCGATTACGGACGGCTGCCGGTCGGGAACGGCCAGGCCGCTGCCGGGTTCAGCGCGGTCTTCGCGCCCGAAGCCGGAGCCACCGATGCCGTTGCGGTCGTCGTCGCCGGAGCAGCGGCAGCCTTCTTCGCAGCAGCCTTCTTGGCAGGGGCAGCCTTCTTGGCGGGCGCGGCCTTCTTCGCCGGCGCAGCCTTCTTGGCAGCAGCCTTCTTCGCCGGCGCGGCCTTCTTCGCGGCAACCTTCTTCACCGCTGCCTTCTTCGCCGGTGCTGCCTTCTTGGCGGCAACCTTCTTGACCGCAACCTTCTTCGCTGCGGCCTTCTTGGCTGCCGGCGCCTTCTTGGCGGCGACCTTCTTCACCGCTGCCTTCTTGGCCGGTGCTGCCTTCTTCGCGGCAACCTTCTTCACCGCGACCTTCTTCGCTGCAACCTTCTTCGCAGCAGCCTTCTTGGCCGGTGCAGCCTTCTTCGCAGCAACCTTCTTCACTGCGACCTTCTTCGCCGCGACCTTCTTCACGGCTGCCTTCTTCGCCGGTGCAGCCTTCTTCGCGACCGGTGCGGCCTTCTTCACTGCTGCCTTCTTGGCAGCCGGTTTCTTCTTGGCAGTTGCCATCATTTTCTCCTTCAGGTTCAGATGAGAGTCAGTTCAAACTACACCCTTCGTCAAAACCCGTTTCTCGCGGACGTGTGTTCAGAACGCGCGCTACGAAGCGGGCTATTCATCGGCGTACGCTTCGCAATCGCGCTTACGCTAATGAATACGGTAAGGCGCGCCGTGCCCTGCGGCACCGCGCGCCAGATCAAGTCGGCAGCCGGCGCGCCTCGCGCCGTCGCCCCGAATCGCTTGATAAAGGCGGGAGGCCCCTGGCCTGCCGCCTTTTCCGGAGGGAAGTTTGCCCATCCCACTGAAGGGTTCGCAAAGTGCCTGTCATGTCTGTGCGCCGCACCGGCGCAGGCCATCCTTTGCATCAGGCGTTCTTGCTCCTAAACCTTGGGCCGGGCTCGCGCCCGGCGGATACATCCTTGCTCGCGATGTCGCGCCCGGTCATTCCCAGGACAGCGCGCCGCCCGTCTGATACTCGATCACGCGCGTCTCGAAGAAGTTCCGCTCCTTCTTCAAATCGATCATCTCGCTCATCCACGGGAACGGGTTTTCCTCGTTCGGGTACAGCGCGTCGAGACCGATCTGCTGGCAGCGGCGATTCGCGATGAAACGCAGGTAGCTCTTGAACATCGAGGCATTCAGGCCGAGCACGCCACGCGGCATGGTGTCTTCGGCGTAACGGTATTCGAGCTCGACCGCGTGCTTGAACAGTTCGCGGATCTCGGCACGGAATTCCGGCGTCCACAGATGCGGGTTCTCGAGCTTGATCTGGTTGATCAGGTCGATGCCGAAATTGCAGTGCATCGACTCGTCGCGCAGGATGTACTGATACTGTTCCGCCGCGCCCGTCATCTTGTTCTGGCGGCCGAGCGCGAGAATCTGCGTGAAGCCGACGTAGAAGAACAGGCCTTCCATGATGCAGGCGAACACGATCAGCGACTTCAGCAACTTCTGGTCCGCTTCCTGCGTGCCCGTCACGAACGCCGGATCGGTCAGCGTGTGGATGAACGGGATCAGGAATTCGTCCTTGTCGCGGATCGAGGTGATCTCGTGGTACGCGTTGAACATCTCGCCTTCGTCCAGGCCGAGCGATTCGACGATGTACTGATAGGCGTGGGTGTGGATCGCTTCCTCGAAGGCCTGGCGCAGCAGGAACTGCCGGCACTCGGGCGCCGTGATGTGGCGGTAGGTGCCCAGCACGATGTTGTTGGCGGCCAGCGAGTCGGCGGTCACGAAGAAACCGAGGTTGCGCTTGACGATCCGGCGTTCGTCCTCGGTGAGGCCGTTCGGATCCTTCCACAGCGCGATGTCGCGGGACATGTTGATTTCCTGCGGCATCCAGTGGTTCGCGCAACCCGCCAGATACTTCTCCCACGCCCACTTGTATTTGAACGGCACCAACTGATTGACGTCGGTCTTGCCGTTGATGATGCGCTTGTCGGCGATGTTGACTCGCTCCTGCGAGCCGGCCGCGCTCGCTTGCGCCGGTGCATACGGAGCGACCGCGAGGTCGCCCTGGAAAATGTCGCGCACCGAAGGAGCCTGATGAGCGGCAGACGCTGCGGCCTGCACACCGACGGCCATTCCGGCGGGGGAGCGCATCGTGTTTTGCTGCGCTCCGCTCGCGGGAGTTACGGCCGCCTTCTCGTCATCCCAGTTGAGCATAAATTCTCACCATCAATTTAGAACGGTTTGTACCATCTTTTCCTGAGCGATAAAAGGGTTCGCTCACGAAAAATCCTGTTTTCGATTCGCGTTGCGACCTCGATACAACACTTTGCGAGGCGCGCGATCGATCGCGATGTGTGTATCGCGAGTGATGCCGTGTGTCTGGAAGATCGCGCGATGCGCGTCGACGTTGCGATCGAGCCGGCTCGATCTTCCTGTCGGGGGCGTTCGCGAACCCGTCGCCGGGTTCGCAAGATACGGATTCCTTATCCGTTTGTAGTCGAGGTCGGCGCGCAGTTCAACCATCGATGTCATCGCGCGCCGCCTTCGCTTCACTGCGTGATGCCGCGTGTTACTGGCAGGCCTCGCATTCCTCGAAGCCCGGGTCGCCCGGACGCATCGTGCAGACCGGGCCGTCGGCCTCGATCGGCGCGGCGCTGAGCGCGCCCGTCGGCGCCGCGCCGCCCGCCGAGCCGAAGCTGCCGGCCGCGCCTTGCGCGCCGCCCGCCGAGCCGCCGCCCATGCCGCCGGAGCTCGGCACCGCGTTCAGCGCGCCGTGCGCCACCGTCGACTTCTCGACGTGGGTGGCCGCCATCGTGCGCAGGTAGTAGGTGGTCTTCAGGCCGCGCACCCAGGCGAGCTTGTAGATCTCGTCGAGCTTCTTGCCCGAGGCGCCCGCCATGAAGATGTTGAGCGACTGTGCCTGGTCGATCCACTTCTGGCGACGCGAAGCCGCCTCCACCAGCCACTTCGGGTCGACCTCGAAGGCGGTCGCGTAGATCGCGCGCAGGTCGGCCGGGATCCGGTCGATGCGCGAGAGCATGCCGTCGAAGTACTTCAGGTCGGCAACCATCACCTCGTCCCACAGGCCGCGTTCCTTCAGGTCGCGCACCAGGTACTCGTTGACCACCGTGAACTCGCCCGACAGGTTCGACTTCACGAACAGGTTCTGGAAGGTCGGCTCGATGCAGGGCGAGACGCCGATGATGTTCGAGATGGTGGCCGTCGGCGCGATCGCGATGCAGTTCGAGTTGCGCATGCCGTGGACCGAGATCCTGCCGCGCAGCGAGGTCCAGTCGAGCGATTCGCTCATGTCGACCTCGACATAGCCGCCGCGCGCCTCTTCCAGCAGCTTCAGGGTGTCCTGCGGGAGGATGCCGCGATCCCACAGCGAGCCGTTGTAGCTCGAGTAGCGGCCGCGCTCCTCGGCCAGCTCGGTCGACGCCCAGTAGGCGTAGTAGCAAACCGCTTCCATCGAGCGATCGGCGAACTCGACCGCCGCGTCCGACGAGAACGGCGTGCGCAGCAGGTGCAGGCAGTCCTGGAAGCCCATGATGCCCAGGCCGACCGGGCGATGCTTGAGGTTCGAGTTACGTGCCTTGGCGACCGCGTAGTAGTTGATGTCGATGACGTTGTCGAGCATGCGCATCGCCACGCTCACGGTGCGCTTGAGCTTGTCGTGGTCCAGCGCGTAGCTGCCGTCCGCCTGCTTGGCGAGGTGGGCGACCAGGTTGACCGAACCCAGGTTGCAGACCGCGATTTCCGAGTCGCTGGTGTTGAGCGTGATTTCCGTGCAGAGGTTCGACGAGTGGACCACGCCGACGTGCTGCTGCGGGGAACGGATATTGCAGGGATCCTTGAACGTGATCCACGGATGGCCCGTCTCGAACAGCATGCCGAGCATCTTGCGCCAGAGTTGCGCCGCCGGGATCTTCTTGAACAGCTTCAGCTCGCCGCGCGCCACCTTCTCCTCGTAGCCGAGGTAGGCCGCCTCGAACTCGGCGCCGAACTTGTCGTGCAGGTCCGGGCAAGTCGAGGGCGAGAACAGCGTCCAGTCGCCGCCTTCCATGACGCGCTTCATGAACAGGTCGGGAATCCAGTTCGCCGTGTTCATGTCGTGGGTGCGGCGGCGATCGTCGCCGGTGTTCTTGCGCAGCTCGAGGAATTCCTCGATGTCGAGGTGCCAGGATTCCAGGTACGCGCAGACCGCGCCCTTGCGCTTGCCGCCCTGGTTCACGGCCACCGCCGTGTCGTTGACCACCTTCAGGAACGGCACCACGCCCTGCGACTTGCCGTTCGTGCCCTTGATGTGCGAGCCCAGCGCGCGCACGCGCGTCCAGTCGTTGCCCAGGCCGCCCGCGAACTTCGAGAGCAGCGCGTTTTCCTTCAGCGCTTCATAAATGCCGTCCAGGTCGTCGGCGACCGTGGTCAGGTAGCACGACGAGAGCTGCGAGCGGCGCGTGCCCGAGTTGAAGAGGGTCGGCGTCGAGCTCATGAAGTCGAAGCTCGACAGCACATTGTAAAACTCGATCGCGCGCGCTTCGCGGTCGATCTCGTTGAGCGCCAGGCCCATCGCCACGCGCATGTAGAACGCCTGGGGCATCTCGATGCGGGTGCCTTCGACGTGCAGGAAGTAGCGGTCGTACAGCGTCTGCAGGCCGAGGTAGCCGAACTGCAGGTCGCGGCTCGCGTCGAGCGCCTCGCCCAGGCGCACCAGGTCGAACTGCAGCAGCTTGTCGTCGAGCAGCTCGGCTTCGACGCCGCGCTTGAGGAACTGCGGGAAGTATTCCGCGTAGCGCGCCTGCATCTCGCCCTGCGCGACTTCCTCGCCGAGGATCTCGCGGCGGATCGTGTGCAGCAGGATGCGTGCCGTCACCTGGCTGTAGGCCGGGTCCTTCTCGATCATGGTGCGCGCGGCCAGGATGGCCGAATCGTAGACCTGGCTCAGCGGCACGCCGTCGTACAGGTTCTTCACCGTCTCGGCGACGATCGGATCGGGATTGACGGCGCTGCCCAGGCCCTCGCAGGCGGCGGCGACCAGGCCGTGCAGCGCCTTCATGTCGAGCGGGCGGCTCACGCCCTTGTCGGTCACGGTCAGGCCCGAGCTGCCGGCCGGCGTCTCGACCGGCGCGTCGCTATGGGCGCGCTCGAGGTGACGCTTCTCGCGGTACAGCACGTAGGCGCGCGCGACGTTGTGCTCGCCGCCGCGCATCAGGGCGAGCTCGACCTGATCCTGGATGTCTTCGATATGGAAGGTGCCGCCGTTCGGGCGGCTGCGCAGCAGCGCGCGCACGACGCTCTGCGTCAGTTGCTCGACGAGCTCGCGCACCCGAGCCGACGCGGCGCCCTGGCCGCCGTTGACCGCGAGGAAGGCCTTGGTGACGGCGATCGCGATCTTCGACGGCTCGAACGCCACCACGCTGCCGTTGCGGCGGATCACCTTGTAATCGGCGAACGTCGCCTGCGGCGCGAGCGCGGGCGCGCCCTGCGAAGCCGTGCCAAGAGGGCGGCTCTGGGCGCTCTCGAATTGGGACGTCCCGGTGTCGGTCGTTTGCATGTGCAAAGCTCCTGGTGCTGGATGGTGCGGAGGGATCCGCGGATTTGAACGATTAACGCGCAGTGCGGGGCGCGGGCGGCAGAACGCAAAAGCGGCATGGGCCGCGCGATACCGAGAAGTCGACGTCTGTTTTCGTCATGCGTATCGCGCCCCCTTGCCGCCTGTGTCTGCGCTGTCGCGGCGTGCCGTGCCTGGACGGACGCCGCGCTGAGAATTCCTCCGGCATTCGCTGCCGGCTGGAGCGGATCGCCCTGGTGGCGCCTGCTCTCTTAACACTATATCTAGTGAGAAACCCTTCAACTGGCACCAAGTATAGTGGACGATCGAACGATCTCAAAATGGAAAATTCGAGAGAATTGCGCCCCGCCCGCTTGACATCGAGCGAGTGCAGATGGGGCCTGGGATCGGCCCCGATCGCGCTGCGACGCGTCAGTGCGACGCGCGCGGGAAGACCCCGCGCTTAACGAAGGTAAGGAAACGATGCGCTCGAAAGTCCGGCATCGCTCGCGTAGCGTTGCCAATCGAAGCAGGGGCCGGGATCGGTCTTGCGGCCCGGCGCGATGTCGGCGTGGCCGGCGATCGCCTCGATCGGATAGCGCGCCGCCAGCGCGCGCGTGAGCGTGGCCAGCGTCGCGTACTGGGCCGCCTCGAAGGGGCGCTCGTCGGTGCCCTCGAGCTCGACGCCGATCGAGAAATCGTTGCAGCGCTCGCGGCCGAGGAAGTTCGACGGGCCGGCATGCCAGGCGCGCGCGTCGCAGGACACGAACTGCACCAGCTCGCCGTCGCGGCGAATCAGGAAGTGGGCTGACACATGCAGGCCGCGCAGGTTCGCGTCGAACCACGGATGCGCGTCGCAGTCGAGCCGGTTCTGGAACAGCGCCTCGATCGCGTCGCCGCCGAATTCGCCGGGCGGCAGGCTGATGTTGTGCACCACCAGCAGGGTGGGCGGCACGCCGTGCGCGGGACGCGCCTCGTGGTTCGGCGAGGGCGCGTGGCGCGCGCCGCTCAGCCAGCCGTCGGCGCCGACCCGCAGCGAGTCGCTCACGACGCGTCGCGGCCGGCCGAGCTGGTCTGGCGCGCCGCGTGCTCGGGACAGCAGAAGTACTCGCCGGCCGCCGCGATCGCCTCGCCCTTGGGCGTGTGGACGCCGCACACGGCGCAGCGCACCATCG
>NZ_VWWC01000226.1:0-9220 GCF_011753175.1 Burkholderia sp. Cy-637
GGCCGCGCGCGCGGGCGGCTGCGTCGCCGCAGCGGCAGGCTTGGGCGCGGGCACGGCGGGCGCGGCGGACTTGGGCGCGGCCTGCTGCGAGGCTTGCTGCTGAGCCGGCCTGGGCGGTGCCACGTCGGCCTTGCTGTCGGAGGAATCGGGGGAAGTGGCGGATTGCGCCGTCTGTGTGTCGTCGGCCGCGCCCGAGGCGGGCGGCTCGTCGTGCGCGACGCCGGCCTGCGTGTCGATCGGATCCTCGTCGCGCGAGGGTGCCGCGTGGGCAGGCTTGTTGGGGATGTCGATCGCGATGTCGTCGGTGACCGGCTTCGGATGCGAATCGAGGATCATCGGCAGCACGATCACCGCGGCCACCACCAACGCGATCGCGCCGACCAGGCGCCGGCGCGCGCGTTGTTTCTCGGGGAGGGTCGGGTCGAGCATCATCGCGTCCGAGGGCCGCTCGGCGCGGCGCGTGGTGCGCCGCTCGACTCGCTCGCTGCGTACGGCCCGGGAGCCGGATTTCGACCCGCGCCGGGATGGCGCGTCGTCGTCTTTCTTCTTGCCGAACGAGAAGATTCCCATGTATGGCTGGTCCGAACTACCCGTCAGTGTTGCTGCGATTTACGGTAGGCCATCACGCCGGCCACCGTATAAAAGCTACCAAAGACCACGATTCTATCATTCTCCGAGGCCCGTTTCAGGGCATCTCGAAAAGCGTCCGCAGGTGTGACGTGATGCGTGACGCTGCTGTCGGGGCCGTCCTCGACGCCCGCCTCGCGCAACGCCGCCTCGAGCGTCTCGGCCGACGCGGCGCGCGGCAGCGGCAGGTCGGTCACGCACCAGTGATCGATCTCGCCCTTCAACTGCTTGAGCACGCCGGCGATGTCCTTGTCGCGCATTGCGCCGAACACCGCGTAAGTGTACGGAAAGAAACCCATGTTGCCGAGGTTTTGCGCGAGAACCGCCGCCGCGTGCGGGTTATGCGCAACATCGAGGACGATCGCGGGCTTGCCGGGCAGCACCTGGAAGCGCCCCGCCAGCTCGACGTTGGCCAGGCCCAGGCGGATGTCCTGGGCCGACACCGGCAGGCGCGAGCGCAGCGCCTCCAGCGCGGCCAGCGCCGCCGAGGCATTGATCAGCTGGTTGGCGCCGCGCAGCGCCGGGTAGGCCAGCGCCGGATAGCGCTTGTCGCGGCCCAGGTAGCTCCACTGCTGGCGCTCGTTGCCCGGCTGCGCCTCGTAGCGGAAATCGCGACCGACCAGCCACAGGTCGGCGCCGATCGACTCGGCATGGTCGATCAGGGTTTGCGGCGGCGAGGGATCGCCGCAGATCGCCGGCGTAGCCGGGCGGAAGATGCCGGCCTTCTCGAAGCCGATCTTCTCGCGCGTGTCGCCCAGGTATTCGGTGTGGTCGATGTCGATGCTGGTGACGATCGCGCAGTCGGCGTCGATGATGTTCATCGCGTCGAGCCGGCCGCCCAGGCCCACCTCGAGGATCACCGCGTCGAGCCCGCTGTCGGCGAACAGGCGCAGGATCGCCAGCGTGGTGAACTCGAAATAGGTCAGCGTGACCGGCTGCGCCAGGCTCAGGCGCGCCGCCTCGACCGCCTCGAAATGCGGCAGCAGCAGTTCGTCGGCCACGTTCTCGCCGCCCAGGCGCGCGCGCTCGTTGAAGGCGATCAGGTGCGGCGAGGTATGGCAGCCGACGCGATAGCCGGCCTTCAGCAGGATGGTTTCGAGGAACGCGCAGGTCGAGCCCTTGCCGTTGGTGCCGCCGACCGTGATCACCGGGCACGAGAAGCTCAGCCCGAGCGCCTCCTTGACCTGGGTGATGCGGGCCAGGCCCATGTCGATACCGACCGGATGCGCGGTTTCGAGGTGCGAGAGCCAGGCCTCGAGAGTAGGAAATGTGCTCATCTGTACCACTGCGAATCTGCAGGAACGCTGAAAAACGAAAAACGCGCCGCCCGGCCGGGCCGGACGACGCGTCGGCATGGGCCGCGCGGCGCGCGTGACTCAGGCGAGCGCGTCGGCCGGCTGGCGCTGCAGCAGCGCGAGCAGTTGGGCGATCTCGTCGCGCATCTTGCGACGGTCGACGATCATGTCGATCGCGCCCGACTTCAGCAGGAATTCCGAGCGCTGGAAGCCTTCCGGCAGCTTCTCGCGCACCGTCTGCTCGATCACGCGCGGGCCGGCGAAGCCGATCAGCGCCTTCGGCTCGGCGATCACCACGTCGCCGAGGAAGGCGAAGCTGGCCGACACGCCGCCCATGGTCGGGTCGGTCAGCACCGAGATGAACGGCAGCTTGGCGTCCGCGAGCTTGGTCAGCATCGCGGTGGTCTTGGCCATCTGCATCAGCGACAGCAGGCTTTCCTGCATCCGCGCGCCGCCCGAGGCCGTCACGCAGATGAAGGGCACGTGCTGCTCGAGCGCGTTCTGCGCGCCGCGCGCGAAGCGCTCGCCCACCACCGAGCCCATCGAGCCGCCCATGAACGAGAACTCGAAGCAGGCCGCCACCACCGGCAGCGTGCGGATCGCGCCGCCCATCACCACCATCGCGTCGGTTTCGCCGGTTTCGTCCATCGCTTCCTTGAGACGATCCGGGTACTTGCGGCTGTCCTTGAACTTCAGCGTGTCGACCGGCACGATTTCCTGGCCGATCTCGTAGCGGCCTTCCGGATCGAGCAGCGCGTCCAGGCGCTCACGCGCGCCGATGCGCATGTGGTGATCGCATTTCGGGCACACGTGCAGGTTCGCCTCGACGTCGGAGCGGTACAGCACGGCCTCGCAAGACGGGCACTTGACCCACAGCCCCTCGGGGATGCCCTTGCGGCTCTTGGGGTCGGTCTGCTTGATCTTCGGCGGCAACAGCTTGTCGAGCCAGCTCATCGTATGGTTTCCCTCATCAGAACGGGCCGGATCGTTCCGGCCCGCATTCGGTGTTTCTCGGTATGTCGCGTGACGTCGCGCGGCGGCCTCAGGCCGCCCGGGCCTCGCCGTCGAGCGCGGCGCGGATCTCGGCGATGAAGGCCTTGAGCACGCCCACCGCCGCTTCCGGCGCCGCTTCCTCGAGCAGTTGCACGAGGCGGCTGCCGATCACGACCGCGTCGGAAACTTCGGCCACCGCGCGCGCCGTGGCGGCGTCGCGGATCCCGAAGCCGACGCCGACCGGAACCGGCACGCGCGACTTGATGGCCGGGATTTTACCCGCAATGCTGGAAACATCCAGATTTCCGGCGCCCGTCACCCCTTTCAGCGACACGTAATAGACATAACCGCTGGCGATCCGCCCCACTTCGGCCATCCGTTCCTCGGTCGAGGTGGGCGCCAGCAGGAAAATGGGGTCGATGCCGGCGGCGCGCATCGTGGCGGCGAAACCGGCCGCTTCCTCGGGCGGGTAGTCGACCACCAGCACGCCGTCGACGCCGGCCGCGGCGGCCGCCTCGGCGAAGGCCTCGGCGCCCATGCGCTCGATCGGGTTGGCATAACCCATCAGCACCACCGGGGTGCGGTCGTCGCGCTCGCGGAAGCGCTTGACGTCGTCCAGCACGTGCCGCAGCGTCACGCCGCGCGCCAGCGCGCGCTCGGACGAACGCTGGATCACCGGGCCGTCGGCCATCGGATCGGAGAACGGCACGCCGAGCTCGATCACGTCGGCGCCGCCTTCGGCCAGCGCGTGCATGAATTCGACGGTTTTCGCCGGGTCCGGATCGCCCGCCGTGAGGAAGGGAATCAGGCCCTTACGGCCCTGGGCGGCGAGTGCTGCAAAGGTGTTCTGGATACGGGACATGATGTCGTTTCCTGGATTCGGTCGCGATCGGCGGCGAGCGGCCCGTTCGGGCTCAGGCATCGGCCGGCGCGGCGAGCGCGGTGACGCGCTCGCGCGCGATCGCGCAATAACTCTCGTTGATCTCGTAGCCGATGAAGCGGCGTCCGTGTCGCGCGCTGGCCACGGCGGTGGTGCCGCTGCCCATGAACGGGTCCAGCACCACGCCGCCCGGCGGGCAGCTCGACAGCACCATCCGCTCGACCAGCTCGAGCGGTTTCTGGGTCGGGTGGTCGACTCGCTCCGCGTGCTGCCGATGCAGGCGCGAGACCGACCAGACGTCCTTCGGGTTGTAGCCCATCTCGAGCCACTTGCTGCCTTCGAACAGCTTGCGCGAACGCGCCTTCTTCGTTTCGGCGTCGTAGGGGATGCGGACCGGATCGAGATCGAAGTAATAGCCTTTCGATACCGCGAAAAAACCGATGTTGTCGTGCACCGAGGTGAAGCGGCGCGTGGTGCCGCCCATGCTCGGCACGCGGCGGTCCCAGATGATCTCGTTGATCATCGTCAGGCGCGTCTTCAGGAAGCTGAAGATCTCCGGCGCGTACTGCCAGGTGCAGAACACATAGAGCGAGCCGCTCGGCTTCAACTTCGGGATCGCCAGCTCGAGCCACTGCCGGGTCCACGCCAGGTGGGCGTCGCCCTGCAGCTTGTCGGAGTCGTTGCCGTAGTCCTTGCCGAGCCCGTAGGGCGGATCGGCGACGATCAGGTCGATCGACGCATCCGGCAGGCTCGCCGCATCGGTCAGGAAATCGCGGTGACGCAGCTCGATGCCGCCCGGCAACGCGGGTTCGGGACGCACGGATGCGGCGGCGGCCTCGGCCGCCTCGCCCTCGCTCGCCGCGCCGCCGGCCGGCTCCTCGATCAGGTCGCGCATCCGGGCGTCAGAGCACGATGCCGCCGCGTTCCGCGACGGTATGCATGTCCTTGTCGCCGCGGCCCGACAGATTGACCAGCAGGATGCGGTCCTTCGGCAGGGTGGCGGCGAGCTTGGCGCCGTAGGCGATCGCGTGGCTCGACTCGAGCGCCGGGATGATGCCCTCGATCCGGCAGCAGTCGTGGAAGGCCTTCAGCGCTTCCTCGTCGGTGATCGGCACGTATTGCGCGCGGCCGATGTCCTTGAGCCAGGCGTGCTCGGGGCCGACGCCGGGATAGTCGAGGCCGGCCGATACCGAATGCGTCTCGATGATCTGGCCGTCGTCGTCCTGCAGCAGGTAGGTGCGATTGCCGTGCAGCACGCCGGGGCTGCCGCCCGTCAGCGAGGCCGCGTGACGGCCCGTGTCGAGCCCGTCGCCGGCCGCCTCGACGCCGATCAGCTGGACGTTCGTATCGTCGATGTACGGGTAGAAGATCCCCATCGCGTTGGAGCCGCCGCCCACGCAGGCGATCACCGCGTCGGGCTGGCGCCCCGCCATCTCGGGCATCTGCACCTTGCACTCGTCGCCGATCACGCGCTGGAAGTCGCGCACCAGCATCGGATACGGATGCGGGCCGGCCACCGTGCCGATGATGTAGAAGGTGGTCTCGATGTTGGTGACCCAGTCGCGCATCGCCTCGTTGAGCGCGTCCTTGAGCGTGCGCGAGCCCGATTCGACCGGTACCACGGTCGCGCCGAGCAGCTTCATGCGGTAGACGTTGGCGGCCTGGCGGCGCACGTCCTCGGAACCCATGTAGACGATGCACTCCATGCCGAAGCGCGCGCAGATGGTGGCGGTGGCCACGCCGTGCTGGCCCGCGCCGGTCTCGGCGATCACGCGCTTCTTGCCCATCCGGCGCGCCAGCAGCGCCTGGCCGATCACGTTGTTGATCTTGTGCGCGCCGGTGTGGTTCAGGTCCTCGCGCTTCAGGTACAACTGCGCGCCGCCGAGCAGTTCGCTCCAGCGCTGCGCGTGGTAGATCGGCGAGGGGCGGCCGACGAAGTGCTTGAGCTCGCGGTTGTACTCGGCGACGAACTCGGGATCGTCGCGAAAGCGGTCGTAGGCCTCGCGCAGCTCGTCGAGCGCGTGGATCAGGGTTTCGGCGACGAACACGCCGCCATACGGGCCGAAGTGGCCGCGATCATCAGGAAGATCGTACATGAATGTGTCTCTCGACTGGCAGGCCCGGCGCATGCCGCGCCGGCCTTGTGCTCACTGGGCGTCCGCCGCGCGCACCGCGCTCACGAACGCCGCCATCCGGGCGTGATCCTTCACGCCCTTCTCGCCCGGTACCTCGATGCCACTGGAGACATCGACCGCGTACGGGCGGATCTGGCGTATCGCATCACCGACGTTTTGAGCGCTCAAGCCACCACTCAAAACGGCCCGATGCACGAGCTCTGCGGGAATAAGTGACCAATCGAAGACCTTGCCGCTGCCGCCGTAGTCCGGCACATGGGTGTCGAACAACAAGCCGCTGGCTGTCGAATAGTGAAGTGCCGATTCTACCAAATCGGCGCGCTGCGTCGAGGCCCCCACGCGCAGGGCGCGCATCCAGGGCAGCCGGGCCTCGCGCGCGAGCGCCAGGCACTGCTCCGGCGTCTCGTCGCCGTGGAACTGCAGCGTGGTGAGCGGCACCGCGTCGAGCACGCGCGCCAGTTCCCCGGGCGCGGCGTTCACGAACAGCCCGACCGCCGAGACGAAGGGCGGCACGCGCCGCACGAGTTCGGCGGCCTGCGCGATGCTCACCGCGCGCGGGCTCTTCGGGTAGAACACGAAGCCGACCGCGTCGGCGCCGAGCGCCACGGCATGATCGACATCGGCGGGACGGGACAGCCCGCACAGCTTGATGCGGGTGCGGGCTTGCGGCGTGGCGGCGGGGCCGCCGGCGGAAAGGGTCGTATCGGTCATCGTCAGGCGTTCCTGCTGGCGCGCGCGCCGCGAAGCCGGATCGGCTCGCGAGCGCGCGGCTCGGGTTCGATTGAGGCGCTCAGGGCTGCGGGTTCGCGCCGGGCGCCGGGCCGTCGAGGTCGGCCCACACCGTGCTCCACGGCACGCTGCCGAGTTGCGCGGGCGGCACCGCGAATTCCTCAGGATAGCCGACATGCGCCAGGTACAGGCCGTCGGGCGCGAAGGTCGGCGCGGCGCGCTCGCGGTTGCGCGCGGCCAGCACCTCGGCCATCCAGTCGGCCGGATAGCGGCCGCGTCCCACCGCGATCAGGCAGCCCATCAGGTTGCGCACCATGTGGTGCAGGAAGGCGTTGGCGCGGAACCGGAAGTGGATGAAGCTGCCCGAGGCGCGGATATCGATCTGGTGCAGGTGCTTGACCGGCGTCTTCGACTGGCATTCCGAGGAACGGAACGAGGAGAAGTCGTGCTCGCCGATCAGGTGCCGCGCGGCCTCGCGCATCGCCTCGATATCGAGCGGCGTGTGGACCCAGCCGGCGCGCGAGGCGAGCATCGGCGAGCGCACCGGATGCACGTAGAGCGCGTAGTAATAGGTGCGCTCGAACGCGGCGAAGCGCGCGTGGAAGCCGTCCGGCATCGGCCTGGCCCACTGCACGGCCACCGTCGAGGGCAGGAAGGCGTTGGTACCGCGCACCCAGGAGAAGTCGCTGCGATCGAGGTCGGTGTCGAAATGGACCACCTGCCCCAGGCCATGCACGCCCGTGTCGGTGCGGCCGGCCACCACCGTCTGCAGGGGCACCAGCGCGAACGCCTTGAGCGCGCGCTCCAGCTCGTCCTGCACGGTCTTGCCGTGCGGCTGCGATTGCCAGCCGCAGAACGCCGCGCCGTCGTACTGGATACCGAGGGCGATGCGCATCACGAGGCGTCGGCGAGTTTCGCGAGCATGGCGCGCGCGGCCTCGCGCGTATCGGCGCGGTTCGCATCGATCACCTCGCCCAGCAGCAGGCGCGCGCCGTGCAGGTCGCCGAGCTCGACGTATTCCCCGGCCAGTTCCAGCTTGTTGCGCGCGATCTGGTCCAGCGCGGCCTCGGTCGGCGGCGGCAGCGTCGCGCCCGGGCCGGCCGGCAGGTCGAGATCGAAATCCAGATTCAGCGCGCCGAACTGCGCGGCGCCGAAAGGCGTGAAGCCCGGGGCGGGACGGTTTTCGGGGATCGATGGGCCGGCTTCGTCGTCGAGCGGCAATTCGTCGTCGGCGGGATCCGTCCCCGTATGGGTCGCCGACGAGCCATGAAGGTCACCCTTCTGTTCGCCGGTTTCATGTGGATGAGTGGATTCGGACGGCTCGAGGCCCGCAGCCGGCAGGCGCGGGTCGGGCAGACCGTTAGTTGCGTCATGCGATGCAAAATCGAGGCCCGCGTCGGGCAGGCCGCTGCGCGGCGGCAGCGGCATGTCGAGGCTGTCGAGCGCGGACACCGCATCGGCCGGGAATTCGTGCACGGGCACACCGGACGAGACGGGATGAGTCAGTTCATTCAATTCGGTCAAGCTCGAAGGTTCGGCGGGAACGGCCGGCGGCGCTGCCTCGAGCGGCGCCGGCACGTTCCCGTGGTCGGACTGGCCCGGCGGCGGCTCGGCCGCGTCGGGCGTGTTGGTATGCGCGGCCAGGTCGGCCGCGGGTGCCGCGGGTTCGGCCGGCGTGACCGTCTCGTCAGGGACGGTCGCGGCGGCCGGTGTTTCGTTGGAAACCGCCGTCGGCGGGATGGTCGGCGGCGTGATCTCATGATCGCGATGATCGAGCGGGGCCGGGGCTTCCGGTTCGGCCGGCGTGCGTTGCGCCGCCGCTTCGGCGGCAAGCACGCCCGCGCCTGCCACGGGGTCGGCATCGGCGCCGCGCGCCGACGGCCGCGGCGTGACGGCCACCTCGTCCACGACCTTGCCCGCGGGCGGTTCGGACTTCGCCGCGGCCGGCACGGCCTCGTCATCCGGCTCGGTGCGTTTGCGACGCCGGAATGCGAAACCGAGGATCAGCGCCGCCGCCGCGACACCGACCGCGATCACCGCGGTTCGGTCGAACGGCGCCGCCGGGGCACCGGGTTGCGCGGCGGCCGGCTTGGCGGGTGCTGCTGCAACGGGCGGTGCCGAGGCCGGCACGGACGACGCCGAGGCGCTGGAAGCCGGCTCCGCCCCGCTCGCCGCCGATGCCACGCTTGCTGGCGCCGCCTTCGACGGCGCCGCTGCCGGCTTCGCCCTGGGGGCCGCGCTGTCGGGCGCGGGTTTGCCGATGCCGTGCAACTGCAATTCCATCAGCACGCGGTTCTTCAGCGCCAGCAATTGCTGCAGGCTGGACGGACGCGCCTGCGGTGCGTTCGCCAGCGGTGCCGAGGCCGCGCGGGGCGTGGCCGGGACCGCGCTGCCGGGGGCCAGCAGCGCGGCTTCCGCGGCGCTCGATCCAACCGGCGGCGCGGTCTGGATCGAACCGCTCCAGGAATGCGCGCTGGCCGGATCGCCGGGGTTGCCGCCATTGGCATGCTGGGCGGCGCCCGGCTGTGTTGCCGGTGCAACCATCGCCGCGGAGCCGCCCT
>NZ_VWWC01000227.1:0-9118 GCF_011753175.1 Burkholderia sp. Cy-637
GGCCGGGCCGCGAGCGCGCAGCCGGTTGCCGAGCCGCCGCCAGGCCGCATCGGGCAGCGTCGCGCCGCCCGGCACCGAGACCGCGAACGGGATCGGCGGCAAGGGCTCGAAATCGGCGGCGATCGCGGCGTACATGGCCGCCGGGCCGGGCAAGCGGCTCGGCGCGGCAGGATTCTCGCCGGTCGCGCTCGCCGCGTGGCGGCGCGAGTTGCCGGCTTTGGCGCTCTTGGCGGTTTCGGTGGCTTCGGCAGTTCCGGTGGCTCCGGTGGCTCCGGTGGCTCCAGCGATTCCAGCGGCTCCGGCAGTTCCAGCAGATCCAACAACTCCACCAACCGCGCCTGCCCGCCCCACCCGCGAAGCCGGCTCGGCATCCCGCCCCGGCCGCGCCTCCCCGGGATGCAATCCCATCGCCGCGACAGGCAGGCTCAGCGCCGGCGCCACCCAGGTGCCGGTGCGCCCACGCGAGACCAGGAAGCCCTCGGCGACCAGTTGCTCGAAGGCCTCGATCACGGTGCCGCGCGCGAGGCCGAGCGCCGCCGCGAGCTGGCGCGTGGCCGGCAGCGGTTCGCCGGGCAGCAGGCCACCGCGCCGGATCGCGTCGCGCAGGGCCTGCGCGAGTTGGCGGCTCAGTTGGCCGGCGGCGCGGTCGAGCGGGCCGAGCGCGGGAACGGCAGGCGACCGGGCGGTACGAGCCATCGATTCTGGTCCATTGAAATGACGGGAAACTGGCTCTTTATCTTGAGCCAGTCAGCCAGCAGAATACGCGAATTCGACTACCGGGCGCCGCGCCGGCCAACCGACGCGCCGCCGCCCGCCCCACCCGGAGCCGCCATGTACCTGCCCGCCCATTTCAACGAAGCCCGCCCCGAGGTGCTGCACGCGCTGATCGCCGCCCATCCGTTCGGCACGCTGGTCACGCACGGCGCCGACGGGCTCGACGCGAACCACCTCCCGTTCGAGCTCGATCCGGCGGCCGGCAGCCTGGGCGTGCTGCATGCCCACGTGTCGCGCGCCAACCCGGTCTGGCGGCAGGTCGCGAACGGCGATCCGGTGCTGGCGATATTCCGCGCGATGGACGCCTACATCTCGCCGAACTGGTACCCGAGCAAGCACGAGGCGCACCGCCAGGTGCCGACCTGGAACTACGCGGTCGCGCACGCGCATGGCCGGATCACGGTGCGCGACGACGAACGCTACGTGCGCGGCGTGGTGGCGAAGCTGACGCGCCGCCACGAGGCCACGCAGCCGGTGCCCTGGAAGATGGGCGATGCGCCGGCCGACTATCTCGACGAGATGCTGAAGGCCATCGTCGGCATCGAGATCGAGATCACGCGCTTCGAAGGCAAGCTCAAGCTGGGCCAGAACAAGGCGGCGCGCGACGTGCAGGGCGCGGCCGAGGGCCTGCGCGGGCAGGGGCGGCATGACATCGCCGAGGCCATGCTGGCGGGCGGGCTGGGCGAGCCGAAGGCCTGAGAGCGCAAGGGCGCCCGAACTCGCGAACCCCGCGATTACAAAACGGGCAAGCCGCCGGCGCCAAGCCGGCGCGGCGGAACCGCCGGATATCCGGCGCCAGGGAAATACATATCGACGGCCGCCCGGCCGTCGCGCCCGCCGCGGCCAGGGTCGGATGCCCCGCCCCGCAATCGTTCGCGCCCCGCGGGGCTTCCATTACAATGCACGGCGTTTCCGTCCGTCGAACTTCGACGCTTACCGTATTCAGGGGCTTTCATGATCATCAAACCGCGCGTGCGTGGCTTCATCTGCGTGACCACTCATCCTGTCGGCTGTGAAGCGAACGTCAAGGAACAGATCGACTACGTCGTCAAGCAAGGCCCGATCGCCAACGGTCCCAAGAAGGTGCTGGTGATCGGCTCGTCGACCGGCTACGGCCTCGCCGCGCGCATCTCGGCCGCCTTCGGCTCGCAGGCCGACACGCTGGGCGTGTGCTTCGAGCGCCCCGGCAGCGAGACCAAGCCCGGCACGGCCGGCTGGTACAACAGCGCCGCCTTCGAGAAGTTCGCCAAGGCCGAAGGCCGCTACGCCCGGACCATCAACGGCGACGCCTTCTCCGACGAGGTCAAGCGCGTCACCATCGACACCATCAAGGCCGATCTCGGCCAGGTCGACCTGGTGGTCTACAGCCTGGCCTCGCCGCGCCGCACGCATCCGAAGACGGGCGTGGTGCACAACTCCACGCTCAAGCCGATCGGCAAGAGCGTGGCCTTCCGCGGCCTCGACACCGACAAGGAAGTGATCAAGGACACCGTCCTGGAGCCGGCCTCGCAGGAAGAGATCGACAACACCGTGGCGGTGATGGGCGGCGAGGACTGGCAGATGTGGATCGACGCGCTGAACCAGGCCGGCGTGCTGGCCCCGGGCGCGAAGACCACCGCCTTCACCTACCTCGGCGAGCAGATCACCCACGACATCTACTGGAACGGCTCGATCGGCGCGGCCAAGAAGGATCTCGACAAGACCGTGATCGGCCTGCGCGAGACGCTTTCCGCCAGCGGCGGCGATGCGCGCGTGGCGGTGCTGAAGGCGGTCGTCACGCAAGCCAGCTCGGCGATCCCGATGATGCCGCTGTACCTCTCCCTGCTGTTCAAGGTGATGAAGGAAACCGGCACGCACGAAGGCTGCATCGAGCAGGTCTACGGGCTGCTGCACGACACGATGTACGGCTCGACGCCGCATATCGACGAGGACGGCCGCCTGCGCGCCGACTACAAGGAACTCGATCCGCAGGTGCAGGGCAAGGTGCAGGCGCTGTGGAACCAGGTCACCAACGAGAACCTCTACGAGCTGACCGATTTCGCCGGCTACAAGCACGAGTTCCTGCGCCTGTTCGGCTTCGAGATCGCCGGTGTCGACTACGACGCCGACGTCAATCCCGACGTGGCGATTCCGGGGCTGATCTCGGTCGGCCTGTAACGGTCAGGGCGGGATCGGGCGCGCGGGCCGTCCAGGCCGCGCGTTGCGCATCGCGGGCCGGTCGCGAAGGCGTGCATCGCACGCGCCTCGCGACCGGCCCGTTTCTTTTGCGCGCTTGGGCACGAGCCGAGGCCGGCACCCGGCTCGCCCCCGCTCAGGCCAGCGTGCGCAGCGTCGGCTCGCGATCGAAGAAGCGCTGCCCCGCCGCCTTCACGAAGGCGTCGCCGAGCCCCGTCACGCCCGCGTCGGCCTGTACGCCGGCCCGATCCAGCAGAGGCTGCGCGCCGGGCGTATGCCCGATCGCCTTCAGGTGCGCATAGGCGTCGAGCACGAAGGCGATCGCCGCCGAATCGGCCGCCAGCCGCTCGGCCGCGTCCTTCGCCAGCACCAGCGCCACCGCGTCGACCAGCACCGAGGGCGAGCCGGCCAGTTGCCCGTCGGCCGTCAGCGTGCCGCCCTTCACGGCGATGCCGCCGACCTTCGGCGCGATCAGCATCGCGCGGCCGCCGCCCTTCTCGATCGCGGCCACCAGCTTGTCGATCTCCGCCTTGTCCGAGCCTTCGTCGAACAGGATGCCGACCTTGCGGCCCTGCACGGTGTGCTTCGCATTGCCGACGATCGACAGCGCCGGCGAAGGCTTCATGTCGATCGGCTCGCGCGCGGGCGGCGCGGCCGGCGGCAGCGCGATCGCGAGGCCGTCGGCGACGCGCTGCGCCAGCGATTCATCAACGTTGCGCAGCCTCGACACCATGCGCGAGCGCACCGCCTCGAGCGACACCTTCGACAGCTCGAACACGAAGGCCGAGGCCAGGTGCGCCTGCTCAATCGGCTGCAGCGAGCGGAAAAAGAGCCGCGCCTGGCTGTAGTGGTCGGCGAACAGCTCGGCGCGCACGCGCAGCTTCTCCGAGGGATCGTTGCGCTCGGCATTGGCCTCGAAGGTGGTGAAGCCCTCGGCCGGCGCCTCGCGCGGCCCGCCCGGCTCGCCCGCGTCGGCCAGCGAGTTCGGCTCGTAGTTCGCGCGGCCTTCCGGCACCTGGGTCTGCATCATCCCGTCGCGCTGCATGTTGTGGAACGGGCAGCGCGGCGCGTTAATCGGGATCTGGTGGAAGTTGGTGGTGCCCAGCCGCGACTTCTGCGTGTCCAGGTAGCTGAACAGGCGCCCCTGCAGCAGCGGGTCGTTGGTGAAATCGACGCCCGGCACCACGTTCGAGGGCAGGAAGGCGGCCTGCTCGGTCTCGGCGAAGAAGTTCTTCGCATTGGCGTTCAGCGTAAGCCGGCCGATCGGCTCGACCGGGATCTCCTCCTCGGGAATCAGCTTGGTGGCGTCGAGCACGTCGTAGGGCTGCTTCGCGGCCCAGGCCTCGTCGAACACCTGGATGCCGAGATCCCATTCGGGAAAATCGCCGGCCTCGATCGCCTCGTACAGGTCGCGGCGATGATAGTCCGGGTCGGCGCCGGCGATCTTCACCGCCTCGTCCCAGATGGTCGACTGCACGCCGAGCACCGGCTTCCAGTGGAACTTCACGTACTTGCCCTGGCCCTTCGCGTTGACGAAGCGGAAGGTATGCACGCCGAAGCCCTGCATCATGCGCAGCGAGCGCGGGATCGCGCGATCCGACATCGCCCACATCAGCATGTGGGTGCTTTCGGGCATCAGGCTCGCGAAATCCCAGAAGGTGTCGTGCGCGGAAGCCGCCTGCGGATAACCGCGATCGGCCTCCATCTTCACGCTGTGGATCAGGTCGGGGAACTTGATCGCGTCCTGGATGAAGAACACCGGGATGTTGTTGCCAACCAGGTCCCAGTTGCCTTCCTGCGTATAGAACTTGACGGCGAAGCCGCGCACGTCGCGCGGCGTGTCGACCGAGCCCGCGCCGCCGGCCACGGTCGAGAAGCGCACGAACACCGGCACCTCGTCGCCGACCTTCTGGAACAGGCTGGCGCGCGTGAGCTCGGGAATCGCCCTGGTGCAGCGGAACACGCCGTGCGCGCCGCTGCCGCGCGCGTGCACGATGCGCTCGGGAATCCGTTCGTGGTCGAAGTGGAAGATCTTCTCGCGCAGCACGAAGTCTTCCAGCAGCGTCGGGCCGCGTTCGCCGGCGCGCAGGCTGTTCTGGTTGTCAGAAACGGGGACGCCGAAATTGGTGGTCAGCACCTCGGGATCGTGCTTTCCCTGGCCCGTGTGCTGCTGATGCGTTTCGCCGCCCTTGCCGATGACGGTGCCGGCATCCTGGGACGTTTTCGATTTGGCCATGTGTTTCCTCCGCGGCGGGTTGTGGGGTTGGGGCCTGCGATGCGCGCCAATGCACGAGGCCGCGAGGCGGCGAACATGGCGGGGCGCGATCGGGCCGGAATCGCATCGGGCGCGGCGGCGTGCAAAAACTACACGGCCGTGCCCGACAGGGACCGGCGGCGGCGCCCGCCTCGCCGTGCCGGCGCGGGCGGCGCGGCAAGGCTCGGCGAGGCGCGGCGGCACATCGGTGCCGCGCGTGCCGCGAGTCGTCGGCAAGGCAGGCGCAAGATGCGAACCCGGCGCGGAGGGAGGAAGGAAGCGATGGCGCCGTGCCGGGCACGAGCCCGGCACGAGGCGGAGAAGCGGGGAAGAAGCGAGGGAAACGCGGCGGAGAAGCAGGAGGAAAGCGGAAGGGGATGCGGCGGCGTTCAGCGCCGCAGGTGAGCGTCGACCAGCGGCGCCAGCGAGGCTGCATGCACGCGGGCCAGATCGTGCCGGCCGCCCGGTACCACGTGCAGGGCCGAATCGGGCAGCAGGCCGTGCAGCCGCTCGCCGACGGTGACGGGGCTGTAAGGATCGTCGTCGCCCCAGATCAGCAGGGACGGCTGCGAGACGGCCGGCAAGTGCTCGCCGAGCTCACCCCGGCTGGCGACGAACCAATCCGGCAGATGCCCGTTGTTCGCGAGGAAATCGGCGCGCCAATCCCGCGCGCCCAGGGCGGCCATGTCGAGGCCGCCCGAGCTCACGCACAGCACCAGGTGCGTGACCCGCTCGGGCCGGGCGAGCGCGGCGCGCACCGCCAGCACGCCGCCCATCGATTGCGCGATCAGCGCGGTGGGGCCCTCGATGCGTGCCAGCACGCGCTCCAGCAGGTCGTCGAGATCGCGGATCGATGGATCGGCGGGCTCGCCGCCGAAGCCGGGATAGGCGAGGATCTCGCGCCCGGCCGTGGTTTCCAGGCGATCGGCCAGCGGCCGCCAGAAACCGGTATCGCCCGAGGCGCCCGGCAGGAACAGCAAGGTGGAGGGGATCGGCATGGGTCTCTCTCAGTGATGATTCGGCGCTAAACGGCAGGTATCGGCATGCCGCGCGACGAAAGCTCAATCAATGCGCCACGCCGCTCAGCGTGCCGAGATGCCGTTCACGGTCAAAAGCCTCGTTCACGTCGCAATACCTGCCGGTCGACTGCGTGCGCTTGACCAGCTTGAAGTACAGCGGCGGCCAGCCGATCGTGCCGTCGTCGTTGCGCGTCAGCACATACTCGCTGAAGCGCACCGTCTCCGAAGCCGCGTAGTTGTCGCCCATCTCGCGCGTCGCCACGATCAGCCGCATCGGCTGCCCCGCCGCCGCCTTCAGCAGGCGGAAATCCTGCAGCAGGCAGTCCGCGCCGCCGCTCACGGTCAGCGTGTCGATTTCGTCGTCGTCGGCGCCCTTGGCCCGGGCCTTGCCCGGCGCGCCGTACAGCGGCACCAGGTTCCACTGGCCGCGATTGGCCTTGTCGACGAAGTGGAAGCTGATCATGTCGAAGCCATGCGCGTTGTAGTTCTCGCGCCAGCTGCGTATCACGTAGCCATCGTTGCCGTCGAACGAGACGCGCGTCATGCCGTTGGCGACCGGCACCACCCGCGACAGCTCGCGGCCGGCCAGCGCCAGGCCGGCGCCCGCGCCGAGCACGGCGAGCACGGCGAGCGCCACGATGCCGGCGATCCAGCGTTTCTTCATGCGAAGTCCTGAACAGCTCGAGGTGCGCCACGCGCCCTGCGGCCGGCGCTCGCGCATCGAGAAAAAATGGGAAGCGCGGAGCTTGCAGGCGGCCGCCGGCCTTGTCAATCGAGGCCGGCGATAGGCGCCGCGAAGCGCAACGATCACCCTCATTGCGCCGCATCGCGTCGACAATCCACCCCGCGTCAGATGCAACGCGCGGCAAACCGACAAAGCACTTCAGGCCGGCGCTCATAACCAAAGCGCAAATCGATGGTTTCGCGAGGCCGGGGCCGCCGATTAGATTGCTGCTGATTCGGCTCGATCGCAGCCGGTTCCGACGTTCTCCCGACCTGACTCGTGCCTCGATGACGCCCCGCTCCCGCCTTCGCCCTATTCGTCCCGTTCGTGCCACCCGCCGCCGCTTGCGCATCGATTTCGCCGCCCGCTTGTCGTCCGTGGCCGCGGCCGCCGCGCTGGCGGTGCCGCTGGCCCTGTCGGCGCCGTCCACGCAAGCGCAGGCCGCGCCCGACAACGCGCCGGTGCCCTCGCTGAAGGGCAAGCGGATCGGCATCACGGCCGCCGGCACCGACCATTACTGGGACCTGAAGGCCTACCAGGGCGCCATCGACGAGATCAAGCGCCTCGGCGGCACGCCGATCGCGCTCGACGCGGGCCGCAACGACAACCGCCAGATCGCCCAGATCCAGACGCTGATCGCGCAGAAGCCCGACGCGATCATCGAGCAGCTCGGCACCGCCTCGGTGCTCGAACCCTGGCTGCAGAAGATCCGCCAGGCCGGCATCCCGCTGTTCACGATCGACACCGCCTCGCCGGCCAGCATCAACGACACCACCTCGGACAACTTCTTCATCGGCGAGCAACTGGCGCTGAAGCTGGTCAACGACATCCACGGCGAGGGCAACATCCTGGTGTTCAACGGCTTCTACGGCGTGCCGGTCTGCGCGATCCGCTACGACCAGTTGAAGGCCGTGCTGAAGTACTACCCGAAGGTCCACATCATCGAGCCCGAGCTGCGCGACGTGATCCCGAACACGGTGCAGAACGCCTATGCGCAGGTCAGCCAGTTGCTGACCAAGTACCCGAAGGGGCAGATCTCGGCGATCTGGTCGGCCTGGGATGTGCCGCAGGTGGGCGCCACGCAGGCCGTGGACGCCGCGCATCGCGGCGAGATCCGCACCTACGCGGTGGACGGCAGCCCCGACGTGGTGGCGCTGGTCAAGGATCCGAAGTCGAGCGCGGGCGCGGTGGTGGCGCAGCAGCCGGCGCTGATCGGCAAGACCGCCGCCGACAACGTGGCGCGCTACCTGGCGGGCGACCGCTCGCTGCCGCCCTATACCTACGTGCCCTCGCTGCTGGTGACCAAGGACAATGCCGGCTCGCTGCAGCAGACGCTCGGCCAGGCCCAGCCCGTTGCGGCCGCAACGAAATGAGCGGGCCGGCCAGCACGCCGCCCGCGCTGGCGCTGCGCGGCATCGTCAAGCGCTTCGACGGCGTGCCGGCCCTGCGCGGCGCCTCGCTGACGGTGCCGCGCGGCACCGTGCATGGCCTGATCGGCCAGAACGGCGCGGGCAAGTCCACCCTGATCAAGATCCTGGCCGGCATCCATGAGGCCGACGCGGGAAGCATCGAGGTGGACGGGCTCGCGCGACGCGGCGCGGCCGGGATCGGCTTCATCCACCAGGAACGCCTGTTGGCGCCGACGCTGACGGTGGCCGAGGCGCTGTGGCTAGGCCGCGAACCGGCCTTCGGGCTGCGCGCGGCCGGCTCGCTGCGCCTGCTCGACCGGCGGCGGATGCGGCGCGCGGCGCTCGACGCGCTCGATGCGCATTTCGGCGTGACGCTGCCGCCCGACCGGCTGATCGGCGAACTGAGCGTGGCCGAGCAGCAACTGGTGCAGATCACGCGCGTGCTGGTGGAGCAGCCGGCCATCCTGGTGTTCGACGAACCGACCGCCGCGCTGGTGAACCGCGAGGTGGAGCGCCTGCTGCGCACCATCGAGCATCTGCGCGAGCGCGGCCAGACCATTCTCTATGTCTCGCACTACCTCAACGAGATCGCCCAGGTTTGCGACGGCGTGACGGTGCTGCGCGACGGCGCCGACGTGGCCCACTTCGATGCGCGCGCAAGCTCGGTGGAGGCCATGGTGGCCGCGATGATCGGCGAGGACGCGCCGTCGGGCGCGCAGGCCGCGCCGCGCGCGATCGGCCCCGCGCGCCTGCGCGTGCAGGG
>NZ_VWWC01000228.1:0-226 GCF_011753175.1 Burkholderia sp. Cy-637
AGCGTGCCGGGTTCACCGAGGTGTTGGTGACGGGGATCGAGATCAGGTGGATCAGCGTCAGGCACAGGCCGATCGCGATCGGCGCGAAGCCGGCCGGCGCGCGCTTGTCGGTGGCGCCGATGACCACGAACAGGAAGAAGGACGTCATCACCACTCCCAAGATGAAGGCCGCTCCCACCGAGTAATGGCCGCGCGAGCGACCGCCGAAGCCGCTGCTCGCTAAACC
>NZ_VWWC01000229.1:0-8850 GCF_011753175.1 Burkholderia sp. Cy-637
TGGGGCAGCCGCCCGGGCCGATCGCGCGCGGCATCCTGCCGGCCGCGCCGCCGCTGCTGGCCGCCGCGCGCCGCAACAAGCCGCCCCTGATGTTCTGGACCATCCGCAACGGCGTGCGCATGACGGCCATGCCGGCCTTCGGCAAGAGCTTCGACGACCACGAGATCTGGCAACTGGCGGCCTTCCTGAACCACGCTCGCGGCATCTCGGCCGGCGATTACGCGAAGCTGGTGGCGGCCGGCGGCCCGCCCGCGCCCGCGCCGGCCGTCGCGCCCTGAGCCCTGCGTCAGAACACCGTGCGCAGGCTCAGGCTCGCCCCGAAGTTGTTGGCCTTGCCGGCGAAGTTCAGCGGCCCGTTCGGATCGTTGACCGAGGCGCCGGACAGATGGCTGTGGTCCACCTCGAGATAGACGTCGGTGCGCTTGCTGAGCAGGTAGTCGACGATGCCGTAGACGGTCTGCGTCGTGCCGCTGCGGCCGGGCGCGACATTGTTCGCGTGGTCGTAGGCATAGGAGCCGATCACGCGCCATTGCGGCGCGAGCTGCCAGGACGCGCCGACCCGCACGAACGCGTCGTTGCGCGCGCTGCCCTGCGGGCCCGACGCGGTGGCGGCATTGCCGACGATGCTGGTATTGGCCAACGGCCCGCCGCTATTGGCCGCCGCCACGTTGAAACCGGCGTCGCGGCGCGCGTCGATGCCGTACAGGTAGAGCGCGAGCGGCCCCCAGGCATAGGTGCCGCCGAGCGAGCCGACCACCAGCTTGTGGCCGCCGCCGTCCTTCGACTGCGCGCCGGCGATGCCGAGCTTGCCGCCGCCGAAGCGATAGATCAGCGAGGCGGTGCTGGTGCTGCCCGACACGGCGCTGCCGGGCTGGCCGCCGAAGGCATGCTGCACCTGCAGCGTGACCGGCCCGAAATCCTTCTCGTATTGCAGCGTGTTGTCGAAGCGGATCCCCACCAGGAACAGCGACCAGTCGGTCGCGTTGATGTTGCCGCCGCCGATCGGGTCGAAGTTGAAGGCATAGAAGTTGTAGATGCCGCCATACTGGCGCCCGAGCTTGACGGTGCCGAAGCGATCGCTCTGCAGGCCGACCCAGGCGAAGCGCCCGAACAGTTGCCCTTGCTGGTCGGACTTGCCGTTGGCGATATTGAAGCCCGATTCGAGCTGGAAGATCGCGCGCGTGCCGCCGCCCAGTTCCTCCACGCCCTTCAGGCCGAAGCGATTGCCGTTGACGGCGCCTTCGTTGATGCCGACCGTATTGCCGGCGGCCGAGCTCTGGAAGCGTATCGCCTCGTCGATCAGGCCATAGAGGGTGACGCTCGATTGCGCATGCGCGAGCCCGCAGGCGAGCGCCAGCCCGATACCGATGCCGATATCGCTGATGATCTTTTTCATTCGTTTTCCTGATTGATTTCGATTCGCCAGGCCGCGCGCGTCGATCTTCCCCGCGGCTTTCGCCAACCGGCGGCGCATCGCGCGAGGCCATGCGCCGCCGGCAACCCCTGCTCCGTATCGAACGCGCGCCGTGGCTCGCAGTCTGCGATGCACGGCTTGCGCGGCAACGATCTCCGGGCAGGGCTGATTCTGTTATGGCCGATTCGACAGGTCGAACTTGAAAATTAAATCGCGCGCATAAGGATTTCGAATACCGCGGGCGCGGTGCGCGACAGGCGAATGCAGGCGCGCGACACCATCACGGCCTCGCGCGCGGAAGACACGAAAAGAAGGGGAAACGCCGCCTAGACGATGATGCGCGCGGCATCCTCGCCGAGCCGCGCGCCGTACTTGCGCACGGTCTCCACGGCGATCTCGACCAGCCGCTCGGTCCATTCGGAGCCGGTGCGCCAGGCGATCACGAAGGGCAGCGGCGGCGGCACCTCGATGCCGTCGAGCCGGCGCAGTGTGCCCTTCTCGAGCGGCACCGGCACCAGCGCGGGCGGCATCGCGGCCACCCCGAAGCCGGCCTGGGTGAGCTGGATCATCGCAGCCACCGAGTTCACGCAGCTCACGCGCGCCTCGCCGATGCCGTAGGACTGCATCAGCCGCAGCAGGTCCTGGTGCGGGCGCGAGTGGCGCGAATAGGTGATCAGCCGCTCGGCGCCGAGCCGGCGCAGCGCCGAGGTGGGCGTGTCCTCGGGCTGCAGGCCCATCACGCGCGAGTTGGCCGCCGCGATCCACACCACCGACAGCTCCAGCACCTCGATGCTGCGGATCGTCTCGTCGCGCAGCATGTCGGTCTGGATCACCATGTCGAGCATGCCGCGCCGCAACTGCTCGTTGAGGTTGAGCGCGGTATCCGAGGTCACCTCGATATCGAGGTTCGGGTAATGCGCCATCACGTCGGCGACGAAATCGACGAACCAGGAATGGATCGCGCTGTCCATCGCGCCGATCCGGATCGTGCCGTAGGCGAACTTCTCGCCCTGCAGCGATTCGTAGAGCTGGGTCATCGACTGGCTGACCTGCTCGGCGTGGCGCAGTACGCGCTCACCCTCGCGCGTGAGCGTCACGCCCTTGGGGTCGCGCTTGAGCAGCTTGGCGCCCAGTTCCTGCTCGAGCACCGAGATGCGGCTCGAGATGGCGGCCTGCGTCGAATGCAGCTTTTCCGCCGCGAGGCTGAAACTGCGCAGCTTCGCGACCCAGATGAAGGTCTCGAGGAACTTCAGGTTCACGTCCGTCTCCTTCGCTGCCGGCGGCGCGGTGGGGTGCGCCGCCGGGTCCGTCCCAGCATATACCTCAGAAAAAACCCGCTGAACAGCGGCAACATCCCCACCCGCCGCGCTTCACTTGACCGCCTGCGCGACCGCGGCGATCAGATTGCTAGCCTGCGCGACGATCGTGTCGCGATAGGACTCGAACATCGCGTCGCTCAGCTTCGCGTCGTCGCCGGTCGTGAAATGCGACATGACCGGCGTATGCAGGTGGCCCGCGAAGATCCCGCTGTTCGGCGCCAGCGTGTCGCGCAGCAGGGTGTTGCGATAGCCGCTCTCGTTCGACAGGTAGTTGCCGCCGCCGCCCTCGATCGCGCAGGTGCCGGTGGCCGGCGCGGTGGGGGCGCTCGGCGGCGGGTAGCGGCTCGATCCGGTGAAGCCCGCCAGCGTACCGGCGTCGCCGCAATCGCTCAGCTCCGAATGATCGGTATGCCAGATCACCTGGTAGCCGCCCGGCTTCGACGTGCGTGGCACGGTGATGGCCGCGCCGCTGTTCGCCCCGATCATCGCCGCATAGGGCAGCGTGGTGGTGGTGAACTGCTCGGGCAGGGTCGGCTGCCAGGGCTGCGGATCGTAGCCGAGCACGGCTTGCGGCGGATAGATGTCGGCATCCTGCATGCCGGGCAGCAACTGGGCACCGAATGGGTCGCCGATGGTGGTATTGAGATTGTCGGGGAAGGCGGCCGCGTGATAACGCCCGTGCCAGTTCTCGATATCGAAGATACCTTCCCGTCCCTGGCTCATCGTGATCGAGGCGTTCACATGCTCCGGCCCGGTGAAGAACGGCGTCAGCGTGGTTTCCTGCATGCCTTCGCGGAACGGCGCGTAGTCGACCGGCAGCAGGTAGGTCTGGATCACCGCCCGGCTGCCGTCGGCCAGCGTGAGCGTGCGGCCGTCCAGCGCCAGCGCGGTGGCGCCCGAGGGATTGCCGATACGGATATTGGTCGACGAGATTGTCGTGCCGGGCGTGCCGGGCGTGCCGAGCGTGAAGGGATCGAAGCCGCTGATCAGGATGCGCTTGATGCCGGCGCCCGACGGGAAGGCGATCGCGTACTGGCCGCGCGAGGCACGCTCCAGCACCCACTGGAGCTGCGCACGCTGCTGCAGCGTCAGCGGGATCTGCGGCACCCACTGGCGCAGCGCCAGCGTCATCTTCAGGCGTGCCCAGTACAGCATGCGATCGTCGCTTTGCGGCAGCGTGCCGCTCAGGTGGCGGCCCTGCACGCGGTCCACGGCGGCCTGCCACAGCGCCTGCCCGGCGATCTTGACGGTGGCCACTGCATCGCCGAGCGAGCGGATCGCGCGATCGGTGCAGAGCTGCGCGCTGAAGCGCGGGCCGTAGCCGTCGAAGCCCGAGGCCGCGAGGATCTGGTCGGCGAACGGCGTGGTATTGCCGGGCAGCAGGTTCACCAGGCGCTGCTCCTCGTAGGAGCCGGCCACGGTGGCGTCCATGCAGCCGGCATAGGCGGCCGCCGGCGGCGGATTGGTGGCGCCGCTGGGCGGAATCAGCGCGGCGGGCGGCCCGGCCGGGTCGGCTGCCGCGGTATTCGCCGCGGTGGCCGAGGAGGCGGCCACGGAAGGGCTGTCGTCGTTGCAGGCGGCCAGCGCCAGCGCGACGGCGGCCAGCATGGCGAGACGAGCGAGCGGGGCGGGCTTCATTGCGCACCTCCCGCGCTGGCCGGCTGCGCCGGCAGGGGCAGGTCGGGCCGCTTGGGCAGCGCGCGCGTGCATTCGCCGTCGAAATAAGGACCGCTGACCAGTTTCCAATCCAGATTCGGCGCGTTCGACATGCACCTGGTCTGGCCTTGATCCGACCACAGGAAATAGCCGCCCTGCAATTGCGCATTGGCCGACACGCTGACGATGGCGAGCGACGCCACGAGCCATGACATTTTCACGATTCCTTCCCCCTTTGATGAATTCGGTTCCGGAGAACCGCCCGACGAGAGATGCCCCGTGCCGGCCCGTGCTGGCCGATCGCCGGAAGCACGAATTCATTGTGTCGGCCGGGGAAATACCGGTCGAACAAGAAAAATAAATTCGCCTTATCGACAATCGCCTGTTTATTTGATGATCGACCGTGTTTATCGGATCGTCATTTCCCGATCGCGGGCAATCGAGCGGAATCGCGGTTCTCGCCGCGGTTCTCGCCGCCAAATAATGGGAAGCGCGCCCGCTCGTCGGATTCGACGGCGGGCGCCGGGAGAGAAAAGAGGATGGAGCGACGCGCGGCGCCTACATCAGCAGATACAGCAGGAAGATATTGACCACCAGCAGACACAGCGCGGTCGGCGCCTGGGCGCGGATCACGCCGTACTTGTCGCGCAGTTCGAGCAGCGCGGCCGGCACGATGTTGAAGTTGGCGGCCATCGGCGTGAGCAGGGTGCCGCAATAACCCGAGAACATGCCGATCGCGGCCAGCGGCGCCGGGTTGGCATGGAACACGCCGATCAGCACCGGCACGCCGATGCCGCCCGTCATCACCGGGAAGGCCGCGAAGCCGTTGCCCATGATCGCCGCGAACAGCGCCATGCCGATGCAGTACACGGCCACCGCCAGCAAGCGCGCGTCGAGGCTGATATAGGCGGTGCTCAGGTGCGCGATGGCCTTGCCCACGCCGGCATCGGCGAACACCAGGCCCAGCATGCCGAGCATCTGCGGCAGCACCACCGCCCAGGACACCGCGTCGATCAGCCGGCGCGCCTCCAGCACGCCCTGCTTCGGACCATCGCCGGTGAGCCGGCAGGCGAAGCCGAAGGCGATCACGCAGCCGATCCCGAACGAGACCAGGGTCGCGTTCTTCGGATCGAGCACGGCGGTGCCGCCGAACACCAGGTGCGGCGCCAGCAGGGTGCCGATCACGGTCACCAGCGGAATCGTCAGGGCCGGCAGGAACAGGCGGTTGCCCAGGCGCAGCGCGCTCGCGCGCCGCGTCGCCTCGTCGGGCACCTTGGGTTTCGCGCCCACCACGCCGCCGAAGCCGGCCACCAGCGCCATCGCCACCACCAGCGCGCCGACCACCTCGGGCGGCAGCCGGTCGCCGGCCAGGAACACGATGCCGTAGACGATCCAGAAAGCGCCGGCCAGGAAGCGCCTGGGATGCTCGCGATCGCTGACGATCACGCCGCCGATCACGATCAGCAGCAGGCCCAGCAGCCAGAAGAACCAGTCGAGCGTGACGATCATGCCTGTTCTCCCTGCGCGCGCGCATCGTCGCTCGACTCGCGGGCCGAGGCGGGCAAGGCCGCGGCCTCGCGCGCCAGCCAGCCGTCCAGGCGCCAGAGCCGGAAGCCGTGGATCAGGAAGGCCGAGATCGCGGTCGGGATGCCGTACAGCGCGACGTGCATCGGCTCGACGATCACGCCCGCCTCCTTCAGGAAGGTGACCATCAGCACGATCGCGCCGAAGGCCACGAACACGTCCTCGCCGAAGAACAGGCCGATGTTGTCGGCCGAGGCCGCGAAGGCGCGCAGCCGCTCGCGCACCGCCTCGCCGAAGCGGCCGAAGCGCGATTGCGCGGCGCCTTCGGCCATCGGCGCGACCAGCGGGCGAACCATCTGCGGATGGCCGCCGAGCCCGGTCAGGCCCACCGCGGCGGTCAGCTCGCGCACCAGCAGGTAGGCCACCAGCAGGCGCCCCGGCGTGGCCGCGCGGATGTTGCCGATCCAGATCTGGGCCCGCTCGCGCAGGCCGTGCCGCTCCAGCAGGCCGATCACCGCCAGCGGCAGCAGGGTGATCAGTGCGATCACACGAGTCTTGACGAAACCCGCGCCGATCGCGGCCAGCACGTGCTGGAGCGGGAAATGCGCGGCCAGGCCGGTGACGATCGCCGCCACCATCACGATCAGCATCGGGTTGAAACGCAGGACGAAGCCCGCCACGATCAGCACGACGCCGATCAGCGGGTACAGGTTCACGGTTGACTGCATGGAAGGATCTCCTGTTGCCGGGAAAGAGAACGGCCCCGCCGCGCGGGCGGGACCGCCTTGCCTGCGCACGTGCGCCGCCTGAGCCGCGGCTGCCGTGCGCCTGTTGGTTTGTCGCTGTTCACGTTCGGCGTCATGCCGCGGTCATGCCAGCAGTCATGCCCGCCCTCATGCCGACTCCGCGTGGCCGTAACCGCCGCCGCCCGGCGTCTCGATCACGAACACGTCGCCCGCGTGGACGGTGGTCGTATGCGTCGCGCCGAACTGCTCGACGGCGCCGCCGGCCCGCTCGATCCAGTTGCGCCCGACGCTGCCGGGCGCCCCGCCCGCCAGCCCGAACGGCGGCACGCGGCGGCGGTTGGCGAGGATGTTGGCGGTCAGGCTGCGCAGGAAACGGATCCGCCGCACCGCGCCGTCGCCGCCCGCCTGCCGCCCCGCGCCGCCGCTGCCGGCGCGGATCGCGTGCTGCTCGACCAGCACCGGGAAGCGCCACTCGATCACCTCGGGGTCGGTCATCCGCGAATTCGTCATGTGCGTCTGTACCGCCGAGGTGCCCGGATGCGTGCCGCCCGCGCCCGAACCGCCGGCGATGGTCTCGTAGTACTGCTGGGCATCGTCGCCGAACGTGAAGTTGTTCATCGTACCCTGAGAACCCGCCAGCACCGCAAGCGCGCCATAAAGCGCGTCGGTCACCGATTGCGAGACCTCCACATTGCCGGCCACCACCGCGGCCGGGTAGGCCGGGTTGAGCATCGAGCCGTGCGGGATCACGATCTCGATCGGCCGCAGCACACCCTCGTTCATCGGGATCGCGTCGGTCAGCAAGGTGCGGAACACGTAGAGCACGGCCGCCTTGCAGACCGAGCGCGGCGCGTTGAAGTTGCTGCCGCGCTGCGCGCTGGTGCCGGTGAAGTCGACGCGCGCGGCACGCCGCTCGCGGTCGATCGTGACGCGCACGCGGATCACCGCGCCGTCGTCCATCTCGTAGGCGAACTCGCCGTCCGACAGGGACAGCAGCGCGGCGCGCACCGCCTCCTCGGCATTGGCCTGCACGTGGCCCATGTAGGCCAGCACCACCTCGGCGCCGTAGCGCCCCGCCACCCGCAGCAGCTCGCTCGCGCCGCATTCGCAGGCGGCGATCTGGGCGGTCAGGTCGGCGATGTTCTGGTCGATATTGCGGCTCGGCCAGGGGCCGGCGGCGAACAGCGCGCGCACCTCGTCCTCCAGGAAGCGGCCCGCCGCGACGATGCGCACGTTGTCGAGCAGCACGCCCTCTTCCTCGATGGTGGTGCTGTCGGGCGGCATCGAGCCCGGCGTGATGCCGCCGACGTCGCCGTGATGGCCGCGCGCGGCCACGTAGAACAGCAGCTCGCCCGCCGCGCCGTGCACCGGCATCACCACCGTGATGTCGGGCAGGTGGGTGCCGCCGTTGTAGGGCACGTTGAGCATGAACACGTCGCCGCGCCCGAGGCTCGCGCCGTGCTCGCGGATCACGCTCTGCACGCTGTCGCTCATCGAGCCCAGATGCACGGGGATATGCGGCGCGTTCGCGATCAGCCCGCCCTCGCGATCGAAGATCGCGCAGGAGAAGTCGAGCCGCTCCTTCATGTTGACCGAGTACGAGGTCTTCTCCAGCGTCACGCCCATCTGCTGCGCGATCGACATGAACAGGTTGTTGAAGATCTCCAGGTGCACCGGGTCGCGCGCGGTGGTGATCGCGTGCGCCGCGCCGGCCGCCTCGACGCGGTCCAGGCGCAGCGTGCCGTCCTCCAGCACGCAGGCGGTCCAGCCCTCGGCCAGCACGATGGTCGAGATTTCCTCGGTGATCAGCGCGGGGCCGGCCAGGCTCGCGCCGATCGCGAGATCGCGGCGCGCATGCAGCGGCACCGTCAGCGCGCGTGCGCCGGCGAACAGGCTGGCCTCGCTGCCGGCCGCGGCCGCCGGGTTGGCCTTGCGCGGCGCGGCGCCGTGCAGGGTGGGCGGCTCGCTCAGGCCGATCGCCTCCACCACCACCGATTCGACCACCAGCGGCTTGTCCTGCATCGCGAAGCCGTAGCGCTTGCGATGCAGCGCCTCGAAGGCGGCGGCCATCTCCGGCGCCTCGCCGAACGGCACCTCCAGCGTCGAATCGGTATCGCGATACTTGAGGCGCGCCGCGCGGGTGGCCCGCAGCGCCTCGCGCGGCACGCGCTGCGCCAGGATCGCCTCGAGC
>NZ_VWWC01000230.1:0-9160 GCF_011753175.1 Burkholderia sp. Cy-637
AGGCCGCGGCGCTGGCCGGCGAGGCCGACTGGCTGGCGGCGCTGGGCGAGGATGCGGCCGTGGCCGGCATCGCGACCGGGCGCGGCCGGCCGCTGCGCTTCATCGCGCAGTCCGAGCTGCCGCCCGGCGTCGCCTACGAGACGCAGATCGCCGCCACCGGCGGCGTGCCCACCCGTCATAACCTCCACGATTTCTTCAATGCGCTGGTCTGGTTCGCCTACCCGCGCTTCAAGGCCGCCATCAACGCGCGGCAGGCCGCGGCGATCGACACGCTCGGCGTGGGCGGCGCGCGTGGTGGGCTGCGCGACGCGCTGACCCTCCTCGACGAGAACGGCGCGCTGTTCGTGTGCGCCGATCCCGCGCTCGGCGAGGCGCTGCGGTGCTTCGGCTGGCAGGCGCTGTTCGTCGAGGCGCGCGCGGCCTGGGGCCGGGCCTGCGAATTGCGGCTGGTCGGCCACGCGCTGCTCGAAAAGCTGGTGCAGCCCTACAAGGCCTGTACCGCGCATGCCTGGATCGTCGCGGCACCGCCCGCCTATTTCGATTGGGACGAGGGCGCGCGGCGCGGCTGGCTCGATGCCCATGTCGCCGCCGGTTTCGATGCGCGCCTGCCCTCGAGTCGCGGTTTCGCGCCGCTGCCGGTGCTCGGCGTGCCGGGTTGGTGGCCGGCAAACCAGGATCCGGGCTTCTACGAGGACGCGCAGGTATTCCGCCCCGGGCGGCGCCAGCCGGCCTGAGCGTGGCGTCCGGCCCGGCCGGCCGCGGCGGGATTGCCGGGCGATTCGACCCCGATCGATCAGGCTGCAATCACGGCGACTTCCCGACGCGAAACGGCCACGTCCGCCGCTCCCGGCTCGCGGCGCGACCCTGTCGATGCTAGAATCCGCCTCGCAAAGTGGGCCAGGCAGTCGCGGCCTGCGCGGTTTCGGCCGCGCGGGGCGAGGAAAGTCCGGACTCCGCCAGGGCAGGGTGATGGCTAACGGCCATCCGTGGTGACACGCGGAACAGGGCAACAGAGAACAGACCGCCGATGGCCCGGCGCAAGCCGGGATCAGGTAAGGGTGAAACGGTGCGGTAAGAGCGCACCGCGGCTGCGGCGACGTATGCCGGCACGGTAACCTCCACCCGGAGCAATTCCAAGTAGGCAGGCGCGCATCCTCGCGATGCAGGACGGTGCCCCCGTTTCGCCTGCGGGTAGGAAGCTTGAGCGCGTCAGCAATGGCGCGCCTAGAGGAATGACTGCCACGCCTTGCGCGTCCTGGACGCGCGAGGTGCACAGAATCCGGCTTATCGGCTCGCTTTGCCGCTGGATTGAAGAAGGCCGGCGCCCCGGAAGGGCGCCGGCCTTTTGCTTTGGCGCGTGGGCTTTCGGCGCGCGGGCGCGCCGGCCGGCCTCAGTCGGCGACGATGTCGAACGAATGCGTCAGCTCGGCCGTCTTGGCGATCATGATCGAGGCCGAGCAGTACTTGTCGTGCGACAGGTTGATGGCGCGCTCGACCGTGGTCGGGTTCAGGTTGCGGCCCTTCACGGTGAAGTGGAAGTGGATTTTGGTGAACACCTTGGGATCCTCGCTGGCGCGCTCGGCCTTCAGCGACACCGAGCAGCCCGTCACTTCCTGGCGGCTCTTCTTGAGGATCAGCACGACGTCGTAGGCGGTGCAGCCGCCGGTGCCGAGCAGCACCATTTCCATCGGACGCGCGGCGAGGTTGTGGCCGCCGCCCTCGGGGGCGCCGTCCATCGTCACCAGATGGCCGCTGCCCGTCTCGGCGACGAACGCCATGCCATCCTGGCCCATCCAGCTAACTTTGCATTCCATGCGTGTGCTCCAGCGTTTGCCGATTCGATTGCGAACCGGCATTGTAGCCCGCGTCACCAGGCTCGGCTGATGCGCTGCGGGAACGGCGGCGGTCTCGTCGCATCGCCCGAGGTTTCCCTCCAGGCGGCGGCGCGCCCCGGTCCCGGAGATAATGGCTAAGACGCTGATTTCAATGGGGATTGCGGAAACGGCAACGATCGATATGAAAATTTCATATTATGGTTGGCGTTTTCACTATATAGATTTGCTTGTATTGCGCTGCCCAGGTTCCTATAATTTTCCTCATCGATTGTCGCGCTGCGGCAATCCCTGCATGTCTCCTCCACCCTCCTCCAAAGGTGGATTAAGCCCGAACGATGGTTCGGGCTTTTTTTCGTCCGTCCGCCGCCGGACGTGCCGGCGAGGGCGGCTTTCGACCCGTCCCCGGGCGCTGGTTCGAACCGCGAGAAACGGGGCTCGATACGCGCCGATCTGGCCTCATCGAGGCGTCTCGAGCCGGTTCCCGCGCGAGACCTCGATTTCTTTGACCGCTCCCGCAGATTTCCTTTATAATTCAGGGTTTTCCGCATTCATGCCCGCGGAGAAGACCAGGGAGAGCCTGCACAGCGCCCAGAGCGCAACCAATCCAAGCAGGAAAAAACAAGGGCAGCAGTCATTATTTTTGGATCGATCATGAAGACGTTTTCCGCAAAAGCCCATGAGGTGACGCGCGAATGGTACGTGATTGACGCGACGGATAAGGTTCTCGGCCGTGTCGCCAGCGAAGTGGCACGCCGTCTGCGCGGCAAGCACAAGCCTGAGTTCACCCCGCACGTCGACACCGGTGATTTCATCATCGTCATCAACGCGAGCAAGTTGAAGGTCACGGGCAACAAGGTTCTCGACAAGAAGTACTACCGTCACTCGGGCTACCCGGGCGGCATCTATGAAACGACGTTCGGCAAGATGCAGGAACGCTTCCCGGGCCGTGCGCTCGAGAAGGCGGTCAAGGGCATGCTGCCGAAGGGCCCGCTCGGCTACGCGATGATCAAGAAGCTGAAGGTCTACGCAGAAGCGACGCATCCGCATTCGGCACAACAGCCGAAGGCGCTCGAGATCTAAGGGGACCCACATGATCGGTAACTGGAACTACGGTACGGGCCGCCGCAAGAGCGCAGTCGCTCGTGTCTTCATCAAGGCTGGCAAGGGCGACATCATCGTCAACGGCAAGCCCATCGCTGACTACTTCTCGCGTGAAACCTCGCTGATGATCGTGCGCCAGCCGCTCGAGCTGACGAACCACGGCCAGACGTTCGACATCAAGGTCAACGTCACGGGCGGCGGTGAGACGGGTCAAGCCGGTGCAGTGCGCCACGGCATCACCCGCGCGCTGATCGACTACGACGCGACGCTCAAGCCGCAACTGTCGACGGCCGGCTTCGTGACGCGCGATGCGCGTGAAGTCGAGCGTAAGAAGATGGGTCTGCGCAAGGCACGTCGCGCCAAGCAGTTCTCGAAGCGTTAAGCGCTTCCGGCAGATTGCCCCAGGGCGATGCGCCGACGAAAACCGCCAGTCATCGACTGGCGGTTTTTTTATGGCCGGAACCGGTCGAGGAGCGTGCCCGCGGCGCGCGAATGAGGGCGCGAACCGCTTGATTTCGCGCACTTCGGCACGATCTTCGGAACCGCCCTACAATAGCGGCTAGAGTTTTCTGGAGAGTTCGCAATGAACGCTGTCACCGAATCCGCGGTTACCACCGCCACCGAAATGCCACTGCCCTTCGTCTTCACCGACGCGGCAGCCGACAAGGTCAAGCAACTGATCGACGAAGAGGGCAATCCCGAGCTGAAACTGCGCGTGTTCGTGCAGGGCGGCGGCTGCTCCGGCTTCCAGTACGGCTTCACCTTCGACGAGGAAGTCAACGAGGACGACACCGTGATGGTCAAGAGCGGCGTCCAGCTGCTGATCGACTCGATGAGCTACCAGTACCTGGTCGGCGCCGAGATCGACTACAAGGACGACCTGAACGGCGCGCAGTTCGTGATCAAGAACCCGAACGCGACCACCACCTGCGGTTGCGGTTCGTCGTTCTCGGTCTGAGCCGGCTCGACTGAGCGGTTCGCGCGGGCGCCGTCGCGGCGGCCCGTGCATGCAAAACCCCACGCCGTGCGTGGGGTTTTTGTCGTTTCCGCGCCGTACAGGAACGGCTCGGCGGACTTCAGCGCGGATAGAGCGCGCCGAGCACGCGTTCGCCGGCGGCGCCCGTCACGCCGGGGATGTTGCCGGCCAGGCGCGCCGTGAAGCGGTAGGCCAGCCAGGCGAAGGCGATCGCCTCGACCTGCTGCGGCGGCACGCCGAGCGCCGCCGTGGTGTCGAGCGAGGCGCTCAGCCCGGCGGCGGCCAGCGCATCGCCGAGCGCGCTCATCAGCACCGGGTTGCGCGCGCCTCCCCCGCATACATAGACGGCCCGGCAATCGGGCGCATGCCGCGCGATCTCGCGCGCCACCGTGACGGCCGTGAGCGTGGTCAGGGTGGCCTGCACGTCCTCGGGGGCGACCTGGGCGAAGGCCTGCAGGCGCGTCTCGAGCCAATCGGGGTTGAACAGGTCGCGCCCTGTGCTCTTGGGCGGCGGCAGGTCGAAATAGGGCTCGGCGAGCAGCGCGGCGAGCAGGGCCGTATCGGTCCTGCCGCGCGCGGCGAAGCGGCCGCCCTCGTCGTAGGGCTTGCCGAGATGGCGCAGCGCCCAGGCGTCGAGCAGGGCATTGGCGGGCCCGCAATCGAAGCCGCGCACGCCGGCGCCGCCATGTGCGCCCTCGGCCGGCAGCAGCGTGATGTTGCTGATCCCGCCGAGATTGCAGACCACGCGCGTCTGCTCGGGCGAGCCGAACAGCGTGGCGTGGAAGGCCGGCGCGAGCGGCGCGCCCTGGCCGCCGGCGGCGATGTCGCGGCTGCGGAAATCGGCGATCACGTCGATATGCGTGAGTTCGGCGAGCAGGGCCGGGTTGTTGGTCTGGCGCGTGTAGCCGCGCTCGGGCCGGTGCCGCACGGTCTGGCCGTGCACGCCGATCGCGCGCACGTCGGCGGGGCCCAGGTTGGCGGCGCGCTGCAGCTCGTGGCAGCAGACCGCGTAGCGCGCGGCCAGCGCATTGGCGGCCAGCGATTCGCGCTCGATCTCGTCGCTGCCGGGCTGCTGCAGCGCGAACAGCGCCTCGCGCAGCGAATCGGCGAAGCCCACGAAGGCTTCGGCCAGCACCGCCGGCGGTTCGCCGGCCGCGAAGCGCACGGCGATGCCGTCGCAGCCGTCCATGCTGGTGCCGGACATCAGCCCGAAATAGACGCCATCGGCGGGATGGCCCGGCTGGGTGCGCTTGGCTGGATTGGGCGCCACGGTTTCGCTCCTGTCGTGATGCGCGCGGGCGACATGCCCGGCCGCGGGTGTCCCGATTATCCGCGCAAGCGAGCGCGCCGTTAAGCGATACCGGTCCGCGCGCGAGTTATGGGAAAATCCCGGTTTTCCCGACTAACCTCGTTCCCGCCCCCGATGAGCCAAGATTCCCAAACGAAGCCGGCATTGCCGATCACCGACGGCGTGCGCGAAGCGCTCGCGATCACGAAACGCGGCGTCGACGAGCTGCTGATCGAGGACGAGTTCGCGCAGAAGCTGGCGCGCAGCGAGGCCAGCGGCACGCCGCTGCGGATCAAGCTGGGCCTGGATCCGACCGCGCCCGACATCCACATCGGCCACACCGTGGTGCTCAACAAGATGCGCCAGTTGCAGGACCTCGGCCACACGGTGATCTTCCTGATCGGCGACTTCACCTCCCTGATCGGCGATCCCTCGGGCCGCAACGCCACGCGCCCGCCGCTCACGCGCGAGCAGATCGAGGCCAATGCCAAGACCTACTTCGAGCAGGCCGCGCTGGTGCTCGACCGCGAGAAGACCGAGATCCGCTACAACAGCGAATGGTCGATGCCGCTCGGCGCCGACGGCATGATCAAGCTGGCCTCGCGCTACACGGTGGCGCGCATCCTCGAGCGCGAGGATTTCACCAAGCGCTTCCAGGGCGGCGTGCCGATCTCGATCCACGAATTCCTCTACCCGCTGATGCAGGGCTACGACTCGGTGGCGCTCAACGCCGACCTCGAGCTCGGCGGCACCGACCAGAAGTTCAACCTGCTGGTGGGCCGCGAGCTGCAGAAGCAGTATGGCCAGGAGCCGCAGTGCATCCTGACCATGCCGCTGCTCGAGGGCCTGGACGGCGTGGAGAAGATGTCGAAGTCCAAGGCCAACTACGTCGGCATCAGCGAGAAGCCCACCGACATGTTCGGCAAGCTGATGAGCATCTCGGACGTGCTGATGTGGCGTTACTTCGAACTGCTGTCGTTCCGCCCGATGGCCGAGATCGCCGGGTTCAAGGCCGAGATCGAGGCGGGCCGCAACCCGCGCGACTTCAAGGTGCTGCTGGCGCAGGAGATCGTCGCGCGCTTCCACTCGCAGGCCGACGCCGAGCGCGCGCTGGAGGACTTCAACCACCGCGCCAAGGGCGGCGTGCCCGACGATATCCCGGCCGTCACGCTGGGCGGCGCGCCGCTCGCGATCGGCCAGTTGCTCAAGCAGGCGGGGCTGGTGCCCTCGACCAGCGAGGCGCTGCGCAACATCGAGCAGGGCGGCGTGAAGATCGACGGCGCCACGGTGTCCGACAAGGGCCTCAAGGTCGAGGCCGGCGAGTACGTGGTGCAGGTCGGCAAGCGCCGCTTCGCACGCGTCACGCTCGGCGCATGATCGCGCTGATCCAGCGCGTGCGGCGCGCCGAGGTGCGCGTCGGCGAGCGCGTCACGGGCGAGATCGGCGCGGGCCTGCTCGCGCTGGTCTGCGCCGAGCGCGGCGATCACGAGGCCGCGGCCGACAAGCTGCTGACCAAGCTGCTCGGTTATCGCGTGTTCAGCGACGCGGCCGGCAAGATGAACCTGCCGGTCAGCAACCTCGACGGCGCGGGCCGGGCGGGCGGCCTGCTGCTGGTCTCGCAGTTCACGCTGGCGGCCGATACCAACAGCGGGATGCGGCCCAGCTTCACCCCGGCCGCGCCGCCCGAGGAAGGCGCGCGGCTGTTCTCGTACTTCGTCGAGGCCGCACGCGCGCGTCACCCGATCGTCGAGACCGGCGAGTTCGGCGCCGACATGCAGGTCTCGCTCGTCAACGACGGCCCCGTCACCTTCTGGCTGCAGGTGCGCCCGTCCTGAGGACGGCGCAGCGACGGCCCGTTTCACGCTTCGCGACATCGATGACCACGCAAATCCTCTTCATCCGTCACGGCGAGACGCCGTGGAACCGCATCAAGCGCATCCAGGGGCATATCGACATCCCGCTCGCCGAGACCGGCGTCGAGCAGGCGGCGCGCCTGGCCGAGCGGTTCGCGCGCGAGGCCGGCGAGGGCGCGCGGCTCGACGCGATCTATTCGAGCGACCTGCAGCGCGCGCGCCAGACCGCGCAGCCGAGCGCCGACGCGCTGGGTCTGCCGGTGGCCCTGGACGAAGGGCTGCGCGAGCGCAACTACGGTGCCTTCCAGGGCCACGACAGCGGCGAGATCGCCGAGCTGTTTCCCGATGCCTACGCGCACTGGCAGACGCGCGACCCGGGTTTCGAGCCGGCGGGCGGCGAATCGCATCGCGCTTTCTATCACCGCGTGCTGGCCGCGATCGCGCCGATCGTGGCCGCGCATCCGGGCGGGCGGATCGCGATCGTCACGCACGGCGGCGTGCTCGACTGCGTCTATCGCCGCGCGGCCTCGCTGCCGCTGGAGGCGCCGCGCCAGTACGCGCTGCTCAACACCAGCATCAACCTGGTCGAATTCGACGGTGACGCGCCGCGTATCCTGCGCTGGGCCGATGTCGACCATCTCGGCGGCGAGAGCGACGACGACGGCTACCGCAAGGTGCTCTGAAGCGCGTCCACGAATGCAAACGGCCCCGCTCAGGCGGGGCCGTTTGCATTTGGCGCGCGGTTCTTACTGGATGCCGTGACGCGTCTTGTAGTCGAGCGCGTAGGCGAGCTTGCCGGGCTTGGAGGCCGTGATCGGCGCGATCAGGTCGCCGAAGGTGCCCTTGCCGTACTTCTTGCCCGCGTTGATCTGCGCGAGGCGGCCGAGATCGGCGCCGCTCTTGCCGTCGATCACCGGATCGGTGGTGGCCACCATCTTCAGCGAGGCGTTCCAGGTCGCGTTCAGGTAGCCCGTGTCGGCCGTGGCCGGATCCGGGTCGGTCGCGCCGAGCTTGCCCAGCGTGTAGCCCGACAGCGGGAAGTTCGCGCGCAGCCAGTCGGCCCAGTAGAACTCGAGGAAGTCGGTGGAGGGCGTCGGCTTGCTGTAGCCGATGTCGCGCGTGAAATAGACCAGCGAGCGATAGACGTCGTCTTGCATGCCGAGCTTGAGGCCCAGGCCGGTGGGCAACTGCGCCGGCGTGATCGCCGCGCCCCTGGCGTCCTTCAGGCGCGTGTAGCCGCGGCTTTGCATCTCGGCCCAGAATGCGCTGCCGCTGTAGCCGCTCAGGTTGTCCTTGACGATCACGTGCACATGCAGCGCCGCGCCGCCGTCTGGCACCTCGTAATAGGTCGACAGGCCGTGGTGGCCGTCGGTCAGGTAGAGCGTGTCGCCGTTCGGGCCGATCACCACCGGGTTCAGCACGCTGGTGTCGCGCTTGCTCGCGTCGCTGGTGCTGCAGGCGTAGCTGCTCGCGTCGCTCAACTTGGAGCCTGCGCCCGAGCTGCCCGAGACCAGGCCGCCGAGGCCTTCGTCGGCGCAGAAGTCGTCGAACTTCTTGGTCGGGTCGAGTTCGTAGCGGCCCAGCTTGTAATAGATCTGGTCGTAGCCGAGCGCGGCCTGGGTCGGGTGCAGCTCGCCGAGCGCGACGTCGAGCATCTGGCCGGCGCTGGCCGATTGCCATTTGCCGGGCGTGGGAGCGGGCGTTGCCGGCGTGGTGGAGGTCGACGAGGACGGCGTCGGCGCGGCGGCGAGCGAGGGCGTGGCTGCCGTGCCGTCGCCGCCGCAGGCGGCCAGCGCGAGCAGGGACGAGAACGAGGCGGCCAGGGCGAGACGGCTGAGCGAGACAGGCATGGTGTGGGCGGTCGGTGAGAGTGACGGCGGCGCGGCACGGGCGGCGCGCGAAAAGGCGCCAGCTTGCCGGTTCGATATGACAGCAATTTGAAATGATGTCGATCGTGATCGCAAGTCTGTCGACAGCAGGCGGTAAGGCGTGAGGCGCGCGAGCCTGCCGGCCTTGCGGATCTAACGCGAGGGCGGGCCGGTTTCGGTGCGCGGATCCGCGGCCTGGCCGGGCGGCTCGCCGCGGGCCGCGGCCGGGGCGGCGCCTG
>NZ_VWWC01000231.1:0-9032 GCF_011753175.1 Burkholderia sp. Cy-637
TACGCGGCTGACCGGGGTGGGCGGCGGCGCCGGGCTGCGTGGCCGGGCGGCGGGAGGGCCGAGCAATCATCGAGGTACTCCTGTGTGGTTCGAATCCGGGTTACCAGTCGATGACACGGCAGCCGGGCGAAAGGGACAGGAAAACGCGATGGCCTCAGGTAAGCGCTTACCGAATTGATCGCGCGGCGCGGCCCGGCGCGAGCCGCCGTCGATGTGGAGATGACGTGGAGATTCGATGGAGCCGAGCGAAGTCGACAGCGGTTTCAGGCACTCCCGGCGGCGCGGCCGGTCGAATGCGGCCGGACATTGCCGGGCCCGGTCCCGCCGCGCGCGCCCGCGCCGTTCGCGCCGGTTGTTTCCGGCTGCTTGCGCACTTGCTGCACAGCGGCGTCGATTCCTGAGGAACATGCATCAATCGGGGACCGGACAGCAGTATCATGCTGATTTGCTTGAGATGTTACCGATGGTTACCTGCCGGACCGCGGCCCAACCCGCCGCCGGAACCCGGCCCGATTCACCGCCAGCAACGATCACCCCCATGCCTTACCGGATTCTTCTCGTCGAGGACGACAATCGCCTGTCCACCCTGATCACCGGCTACCTGCGCAAGCACGACTACGAAGTCGAGACCGTGCTCGACGGCCACGCGGCCGTCCCCGCGATCCTCTCGTCGCGGCCCGACCTGGTGCTGCTGGACGTGAACCTGCCGGGCAAGGACGGCTTCGAGATCTGCCGGGAGGCGCGCAAGCATTTCGACGGCGTGATCGTGATGGTGACGGCCCGCGACGAGCCCTACGACGAGCTGCTGGGCCTCGAATTCGGCGCCGACGACTACGTGCGCAAGCCGGTCGAGCCGCGCATCCTGCTGGCGCGGATCAAGGCGCAACTGCGGCGTGCGCCGGTACGCGCGCCGGAGCCCGGCAACGGGCCCGAGAGCTACGCCTTCGGCAAGTTCTCGATCAATCGCGGCAACCGCTCGGTGCGGCTGCCGGACGGTTCCTCGCCGGACCTCACCTCGGCGGAATTCGACCTGCTGTGGGTGCTGGTGAGCCACGCGGGCGAGGTGGTCAGCCGCGACGACCTGATGCTGCAACTGCGCGGCGTCGAATTCGACGGCCTGGACCGCACCATCGACGGCCGCATCTCGAAGCTGCGCCGCAAGCTGCAGGACGACGCCAGCCATCCGCGCCGGATCAAGACGATCCGCAGCAAGGGCTACCAGTTCAGCACCCATGCCTGGGAATAAGGACGCGGCCCGGCCCCGCGGCTTCGGTGGCGCCGGGCAGTCGCGGTTGTCGGCGCTGCGCTACCTGCGCTGGCGCTGGCTGCGCTTTCGGCGCTCCTGGACCGACACGCGCGCCGATCGCATGCCGAGCTGGTCGCGCCTCTACGTGCGCGCCTATCTGCACCTGATGAGCCTGGTCCTGCTGGTGGTGGCGGTGCCGCTGCTGGCGCTGTCGGTGACGCTCTCGCCGTGGACGGTGCTGGCCGGCTTCGAGGCGCTGCCGGGCGGCGCGCTCGGCGTGGCGCTGTTCGTGATCGTGGTGCCGGCGCTGGCCACCTGGCGCTGGGCGCGGCCGACCTGGGTGGACCTGGTGATGGTGCGCGAGCGCGCCATCGACTTCAGCGGCGGGCGTTTCCACACGCGCGCGCGCGAATCGCACAGCGTGATCCTCGGCCCGCTGGCGCGCACCCTCAACGCGCTGGCGATGCGCATGGAGCGCCTGATCGAGGCGCAGCGCGACCTCACCAATGGCATCTCCCACGAGCTGCGCACGCCGCTGGCGCGCGTGCGCTTCGCGCTCGAGATCCTGCGCGACCCGATGTCGGAGGCCGAGCGGCTCAACGCGCTGGACAGCATCGCGCAGGACGTGACCGAGCTCGACGAGCTGATCGACATGAGCCTGACCTACGCGCGGCTCGAATACAGCTCGCTGCAGTCGAGCCTGGAGCCGACCGCGCTGGCCTGCTGGCTCGACACCCAGGTGCACGAGGTGGCGCCGCTGAGCCCGGGCAAGATCATCGAGACGCGCCTGGGCACACCGGCCGAGCTGCGCGTGAACATGGATACGCGGCTGATGTCCTACGCGATCCGCAACCTGCTGCGCAACGCGGCCAAGTACGCGCAATCGCGCATCCTGATCGGCACCACGCTGGGCGCGAGCGGCGGCGAGATCCTGATCTACGTCGAGGACGACGGCCCCGGCGTGCCCGACGGCGAGCGCGAACGGATCTTCGACGCCTTCGTGCGGCTCGATCGCCACACGGCCGGCTACGGGCTGGGCCTGGCGATCACGCGGCAGGTGCTGCAGGCCCATCACGGCAACATCGCGGTGACCGACGCGCGCGTGCTGCCCGGCGCGCGCTTCGAGATCCGCTGGCCGGGCTGAGCGGGGCGGCGCCGGCGGCGAGCACCGGCTCGCGAGGCGAGGCTGGGATTGGGAAGGCGCGCGGCGCCGGCGTTCAGGATGCCGGCGCCGCGCCGCTTCCGGCTCAGTAGGTGCGGCCGAGCTGGAAGTACAGGTTGCGGCGCCCGCCCGGCGCGAGCGCCACGCCCACGTAGATCGGCCCGAACGAGGTCGTGAAGCTCGCGAAGAACGAATAGCTCTGCTTCATCGGCCCGCTGCTGATGTCGAGCCGGATCTGGTCGCCGGAAGACGTCCAGACGTTGCCGATTTCCGCGCTCGCGCCCAGGTACAGCGCCTTGATCGGCGAGGCGTTGAAGCTGGCCACCTGGTTCATGTAGGTGACCTGTCCATAGGCGATCGCGTCGCCGTTGAGCTGGTCGGCGGCATAGGCGGCCAGGTGCTGGAAACCGCCGAGCGTGAAGCCCAGCAGGTTGACCGGGCTGGTGCCGCCGAAGCTCTTGCCGCCCTCGATGCTGGCGTTGATGCTGTGCCGCCCGAACTGCTGCGCGACCATCGCCTTGCCGGATACCTCCGTGTACTGGACCTGATCGCTGGCGACCAGGGATCGCTCGACGCTGAACTTGGCGAAGTAACCGTTGCGCGGCAGCGTCGGATCGTCGAGCTGGTCGACCACGAAACGGGCGCGCACGCTGAGCTGGTGGCCGTTGTCGCTGTCGAACACCTGGCCGATCGGGCTGCCGTTGGGCGAGATGTCGGTCGGGAAGTTGTAGGTCGGCGAGGCGCTGCCGTGCGCGTAGGCCAGGCCGACGCGGAAATCGCCGAGCCGTCCGACCGGCAGGCCGAGATCGAGGCCGAGGCGCTCGGTTTGCAACTGGTATTGCGTGAGCTTGTAGTCGTCCCAATAGACGTTGGCGAAACGCCGCTCGAATTCGGCGTAGGGCGCGAGATAGAGGCCATGGCTGCTCGACAGCGGCTGGCGCAGCTCGGTGCGCAGCGCCTGCAGGTCGCTGCCGAGCGTGGAATCGGCACGGAATTCCAGGCCCGAATCGGTCAGCCAGGGGCGCCGGTAGCCGATATGGAAGCGGAAGCCGCCCTCGTCGGTGGAACTGCTCGACATGCCCAGCCCGAACAGCAGGAAGTTCGGGCCCCAGGTCTTGCCGCGCGCGTCCACCACCAGCTTGTTGCTATCGCCGTCGGTCACCACCTGCTGCGTGACCGTGTCGAAATTGCCGGTGGTGGTCAGCGCCAGCAGGTCGCGGCTGACGGCCTGCGGATCGTAGATGTCGCCCGGCTTCACGTGCAGCGCATCGGCCACCACCCGCTTCGGCACCGGCCCGTGGGCGCGGATCTCCACCTCGGCGAGCCGGATCGGCTCGGCGGGCGGGCGCATGTGCGCGGCGCGGTAGGCCGCGTAGGCCTCGGGCGACAGCGCGTAGCGCTCGAGCCGCGGCAGCGCGGCCTTGGCCGCCGCCTCGCCGGCGGCGATCGCCTGGCTGGCGTTCTGGAAATCGGTGAAGCTCAGCGAGCCCAGCGAGGGCTCGAGCAGCACGTCGCGCGGGCCGAGTTCGCTGCGTTCGCGCGAGACGTTCTGGCGGATCAGGATGCCGAGCATCTGCTGGAACACGTCGGCCGGCGAGGCCAGCGCGTCGAGCGGACGTAGTTGCGAGCCGATGTCGACCGCGATCACCACGTCGGCGCCCATCCTGCGCGCGGTGCTGACCGGCAGGTTGCTGACCAGGCCGCCGTCGACCAGGGTCACGCCGGCGATCTCGGTGGGCGAGAACAGGCCCGGCATGGCCATGCTGGCGCGGATCGCGAGCGGCAGCGAGCCGTGGTCGAGCACTTCCATGCGGCCGTTGCGCAGGTTGGTGGCGATCGCGCGGAACGGGATCGGCAGGCGGTCGAAGGGCTGGTTGACCGGCACCGCCGCGGTCCAGTCGGCCAGCAGCGCCTGCAGGCGGTTGCCCTGCACCAGCCCGGCGGGGGCCTTGAAGCCGTTCTTGCCGAAGCCGACCGTCAGGCCGTTGATGTAGCGCTCCTCGTCCTCGCGCTGCTTCTGCGGCAGGTCCGCGCGGTTGACCACGTCGAAGGCGATGTCGGCCAGGTTCACCCTGGCCAGGCGCTCGGCCATCTCGTCGGCGTCCATCCCGCTCGCGTATAGGCCGCCCACCACGGCGCCCATGCTGGTCGCGGCGATGCAGTCGATCGGGATGCGGTGCTCGGCCAGCACCTTCAGCACGCCCAGGTGCGCGTAGCCGCGCGCGCCGCCGCCCGACAGCACGAGGCCGATCGCGGGACGGCCCGCTTGGCCGCCTTCGGCGCGGCAATCTTGCGTGACCGGTTGATTGGCGCTCGCCGGGGCGGTGGAGAGGGCCGGTGTGTTGGCGATGGCAGGGGCGGTGCCCTGGGCGATGGGCATGCCCGCGCTGGTCTGGGCATTGGCGCCGGAACGGTCGCCTGCATCGGCGGCCAGGGCGCCCGCGCGCATCGCGGCGAGCGCGTCGGCCCAGGCCGGGGACGGCGTGGCGGCATCGGAGGCTTGCACGGGCACGGTGGCGGGTGAGCCGTTGAGCGCCGGAGCGGCGGATGGGCTCGCCTGGGCCGCGGCGAGCGAGGGCAGCAGGGTCGCCGCCATCAGGGCCGCGAGGCAGGCGAGTCGGGCCGGCAGCCCGCGCCACGGCCGCGCGCCGCCTTGGCGGAATGCGGGATCGAAGACGAAATCGAATACGGGATCGACAGCGACGGGGCACACGACATGGGCACCGGCGGCGCCGGAGCGCGCCTCGTGGATGGCGGCGCTGGGCGCGCGCGCGGCGGCGGAGGCCCCGGACGAGGCGGGGCGTGCGGCGTTGAACATTCTTTTGAGATCGGGTTGGCCTGGCCTGGCGCGACGGTAAACGCGCCGGCGAGACGAGAGGGTACAGACTTTGCGAAGGGCGTCAATTCATTCCGGAATCCAACGGACTGCCAATCTTCCCGTCAGATTGTCAATTCGGCATCGGAATTCGACATCGGAATATTCTCCATTGACCTGGAATTACCTAGAGTAGAAACTTCCTGTCGCCGACGCGTCGCGTTTCGATGCGAACGCCGGCGGCCATCGGAAGCAGTACCGGCACGGGGAAAATGCCGGTTTGGCCGCGCAGCGCGTTTCCTCGGTCTGTCAGTCCGTAAAGGCACATCCATGTCGACACCCATCCTGGGCAGGCTTTTCGCCAATAACGTCGCGGTCGATCCGGGCACCGCGAGCACGCTCATCTATACGCAGGAACGCGGCGTGGTGCTCAACCAGCCGTCGGTGGTCTGTTTCCGCAAGGCCGACGCCCATGTCGACAAGGCGCGGGTGGAGGCGGTCGGCGAGCTGGCCAAGGCGCTGATCGGCCGCGTGCCCGAGCACCTGGAAGCGGTTCGGCCGCTGCGCCACGGTGTGATCGCCCATTACCCGGCGGCCGAGCAGATGATCCGCCAGTTCGTCGGCATGTCGCATGCGCGCTCGCTGTTCGGCCGGCGCATCGAATTCACCGTCTGCGTGCCCTCCAGCGCCACCGCCGTGGAGCGGCGCGCGCTGCGCGAGGCCGCGGCGGCGGCCGGCGCCTCGCGCGTGAACCTGATCGACCAGTCGCTGGCGGCCGCGCTCGGCGCCGGGCTGCCGGTCACCGAGGCGGTCGGCTCGATGGTGGTCGACATCGGCGGCGGCACCACCGAGGTGGGCGTGGTGTCGCTCGGCGGCACCGTCTACCAGCACGCGATCCGGGTCGGCGGCGACCAGTTCGACGCGGCCATCATCAACCACGTGCGCGGCCTCTACAACGTCCTGCTCGGCGAGCAGACCGCCGAGCACGTCAAGAAATACATCGGCTCGGCCAGCGGCTCGGTGCCGCGCGAATCGATGCGCGCGGTCGGGCGCGGCGTCGAGGACGGCCTGCCGCGCACCATCGAGCTGTCCAACCACGACATCGCCGAGGCGCTGGCCGCGCCGCTCAACCAGGTGGTCAACGCGGTGAAGCGCGTGCTCGAGAAAGCGCCGCCCGAGCTGGTTACCGATATCGCCCATCGCGGCATCGTGCTGACCGGCGGCGGCGCGCTGCTTGCTCACCTGGACCGGCGCCTGTACGCCGAGACCGGGCTCGCGGTGCGGGTCGCCGACGAGCCGCTGAGCTGCGCGGTGCGCGGCGCCGGCGAGGCGATGGGCCGGCTGGCGATGGAAACCGATCACTGACACGCCGCCAGGCGACACTGCGAAGCAGGGCCGTTCTGGCCTATGCTGTGGCGAAACGGGGTGCGAGCAGCGGAGCGAACCGCCGCCCGCGCCCGTTTTTCCCCTGTTCCCCGTGGACCGCAGTCAGGAGTCGCAATGCCCGGCACGCAAGCTCATCCCGTTACCCCGACGGCCGAAGCGGCCGCAACCGCTTCCCCCGCTTCCCCTGTTTCTTCCGATTCCCAGGCCGCGCAGGTCGCCGCGACCGGCGCGCCGCCCTTCATCGCCCCCGAACCCGTCTCGCAGAAACCGGTGGCCGGCAGCCAGCATGTGCTGAAGGCCGGCGACGCGTTCGTGGTCAGCGACACGCTGGGCGACATCCTCGGCCATGACGACGGCCTGTTCGTCGACGACATGCGCGTGCTGTCAGGCTGGCGCCTGACCTTCGGCGGGCGCGCGCCCTCGCTGCTGTCGGGCGCGACCAGCGCCGACAACGCCTCCTTCACCGCGCACCTGACCAACCGGCCGCTGCCGCCGCTGGGCGGCCACGAGATGCCCGAGGGCGTGATCCACATCGACCGCACCCGCGTGCTGTCCGACAACGTGCTGTACGAGGCGCTGACGCTGACCAACTACGGCACCGCCGACGCCGAGGTGCCGCTGTCGATCTCGTTCGCGGCCGACTTTCTCGACATGTTCGAGGTGCGCGGCACGCCGCGCGAGCGGCGCGGCGCGGTGGCGGCGCCCGAGGTCGAGGCCGGCCAGGTGCGGCTGCGCTACGACGGCCTGGACGGCGTCGCGCGCACCGTGCGGATCGGTTTCTCGCCGGCGCCGGTGCGCCTGGCCACCGATCGCGCCGACTACACGCTGACCATCGCCGCGCAGGCCTGCGTGTCGATCTACCTGACCGTCGAGGCGCGCATCGAGCGCGACAGTGAGTCGACCGCGCCGGCCGCGCCGGCCCAGCCGCTCGCGCGGGCGGGCCGCCCGGGCCTGCGGCGCGCGCTGGTGCAGGTGCACCGCCAGATGCGCGAGCGGCGCCGCAGCATCGCGCGCGTGCGCACCGGCAATCCGCTCTTCAACGCCTGGCTCGACCGCTCGCTGGCCGACCTGGGCCTGCTCACCACCCAGCTCGAGACCGGCCCCTATCCCTACGCGGGCATCCCCTGGTTCTCCACGCCCTTCGGCCGCGACGCGGTGATCACCTCGCTGCAGATGCTGTGGCTGCAGCCCTCGCTCGCGCGCGGCGTGCTGCGCTTCCTGGCGGCGCACCAGGCGCAGGAAACCTCGGCCTTCCGCGACGCCGAGCCGGGCAAGATCATGCACGAGTTCCGTCGCAGCGAGATGGCCGCCACCGGCGAGGTGCCGTTCGCGCTCTACTACGGCGGCGTCGACACCACGCCGCTGTTCGTGGTGCTGGCCGGGGCCTATCTCGAGCAGACCGGCGACACGGCCCTGATCGACGAACTCTGGCCGGCGCTGGAGAAGGCCGCCGGCTGGGTGGCGCGCGCTTGCGACCGCAATCCTTACGGCCTGCTCGACTACCAGAAGACCTCGGAGCGCGGCCTGGCGAACCAGGGCTGGAAGGACAGCCACGATTCGGTATTCCATGCCGACGGCCGCTTCCCGGAAGGTCCCATCGCGCTGGTCGAGGTGCAGGCCTATGCCTGCGCCGCCTTCGACGCGATGGCGACCTTCTCGACCCATCGCGGCGACGCCGCGCGCGCGGCCGACTACTCGGCGCGCGCGAAGAAGCTGCGCGAGGCGGTGGAGGCGCATTACTGGATGCCCGAGGCCGGTTTCTACGGCATCGCGCTCGACGGGCGCGGCGAGTTGTGCCGCGTGCTGGCCTCGAACGCGGGGCACCTGCTGGCCTTCGGGCTGCCCGAGGCGAGCCGAGGCGAGGCGGTGGCGCGCACGCTCGACTCCTCGCTGTTCCGCACCGGCTGGGGCGTGCGCACGCTGGCGGCCGGCCAGCCGCGCTTCAACCCGATGGCCTACCACAACGGCTCGGTCTGGCCGCACGACAACGCGCTGGCGGCGCGCGGCTTCGCGCGCTACGGTAACAAGACGGCCGCCACCGAGCTGCTGCGCGCGCTGTTCGAGGCGGCGGTCAGCTTCGACATGCGCCTGCCCGAGCTGTTCTGCGGCTTCCCGCGCCGGCGCGGCGAACCGCCCACCGCCTATCCGGTGGCCTGCCTGCCGCAGGCCTGGGCGGCCGGCTCGCCGTTCATGATGCTGCAGGCCTGCCTGGGCGTGAGCGTCGACGCGGCGCGCGGCGAGGTGCGCATCGAGCGGCCCGCGCTGCCGGACGGCATCGACTGGCTCGAACTCGACGGCCTGCGGGTGGGCGGGGAGACGGTCTCGCTGACCTTCCGCCGGGTCGGCGGCCAGGTGGTGGCGGCCGCGCAGGGCGGCGGCCGCGTCAAGGTGGTGGCCGCGCTGTAGCGCGCGGCGGCTGGATG
>NZ_VWWC01000022.1:0-65099 GCF_011753175.1 Burkholderia sp. Cy-637
CGCGACGGCAGGCGCGACCAAGGCCGCCGCCGCGCCGTCCCGCGCGGGCCGGCCCGTCGATGCGCGCGTCAACGGCACGCTCACGGCGAGCGGCGCGCTCGCGCCGGCCCTCACCACGAAACTGCAGTTCCGGCTCGGCGACAGCGTCTACGACGGCGTGCCGATGACGGGGCAGGGCACCGTGCAGGTGGCCGGCACGCGCCTGTTGCCGAGCACGGCCGAACTCTCGGTGGCGGGCAACCAGGTCTCGCTGAACGGCAGCTTCGGCGCGCCGGGCGACCGGCTGCGCTTCGCGATCGACGCGCCGCAGCTCGACCGGCTCGGCTTCGGCCTGCAAGGGCTGGTCGCCGCGCACGGCGAGGTGACCGGCAGCATCGCGCATCCGAACCTCGCGGCCGACTACCGGGCCACCGGCGTGGTGGTCGGCAGCAACCGGATCGGCTCGGCCGAGGGCAGCGCCGAGATTCGCGACGGCGCGAATGGCGCGCTGTCGCTGACGGTCGATGCCAGCGACCTGGCGCTCGGCTCGCTCGACCTGAAATCGGTCAAGGCGAAACTGGCCGGCACCCGCGCGCGCCACACGCTGCAGGCCTCGGCGATCGGCAATGCCGAAGGGCGCGTGATCAACCTGCAACTGGCCGCGGCGGGCGGCCTGGTCGAGACGGGTGGCGGCAGTCGCTGGGACGGCACCGTCTCGCAACTGGTCAATCGCGGCACGCCGGCCGTTTCGCTCGACGCGCCGCTGACGGTTTCGGCCGGCGCCGATCGCGTGATCCTGGGCGCCAGCAAGCTGACCGTCGAGGGCGCGGTGCTCACGCTGCGCAGCTTCGCGCTCGACCACGGCACGATCCGCACCGCCGGCACGCTCAACAACCTGTCGATCGCGCGTGCCCTGCAGGTGCGCGAGTTCCTGACCGGCGAACGCGCGCCGGTGCGCACCGACCTCGTGCTCGACGGCGACTGGGACCTGACGCTGGCCGCCAACGCCAGCGGCCACGTGCAGATCCGCCGCCGTGCCGGCGACGTGACGATCGAGGCCGGGCGCGGGATCGCCTCGCTCGGCATCACGGCGCTGGAGGCGCGCGCCGAGTTCGGCGCGGGCAACCGGCTCAATGCCACCGTGCATGCCAAGGCGAGCCGGATCGGCACCGCCGACGCGACGCTCGGCATCCCGTTCGCGATGCGCGACGGGGTGATCGGCGTGGCCGAGAACGGTCCGCTGTCGGGCAAGATCGACGTCGACGTGCCGGCGCTGCGCACCACCGGCGGCCTGCTCGGGCCGAGCTACCTGTTCGACGGGCGCGCCGCGCTCAAGCTGAGCGTGGACGGCACGCCGGCCAAGCCGGACCTGTCGGGCATGCTGACCGGCGACAATCTCTCGGTGACGGTGGTCGACCAGGGCGTGCAACTGAAGGACGGCATCGTGCGCGTGAAGCTGACCGACAACCTGGTCGATTTCCAGCAGGTGGAGTTCCACGGCGCCGACGGCACGTTGCGCGCGCTGGGCCGCGTGCGGCTCGACGGCAGCGCGCCGGATCTCGCCGCCAGCGTGGTGGCCGACAAGCTCGAGCTGTTCGCCTCGCCCGATCGCAAGCTCTCGCTGTCGGGCAGCGCCAGCGTGAAGAACGACGGCCCGCGCGGCCAGCTCGCGATCGACGGCAAGTTCACGGTCGATCGCGCGCTGTTCGACCTGCCGGAATCCTCGGCGCCCTCGCTGTCGGACGACGTGGTGATCGTGCGCCCGGACGGCACCGTGCCGGGCGAGGTCAAGACCGTGGCCGGCGTGCCGAAGTCGATCGGCGAGAAACCGGCGCCGGCGCTCGGGCCGCGCGCCAACGTCGATATCGACCTGGGCAACCAGTTCCGCTTCAAGGGGCACGGCGCCGACCTCGGCCTGCGCGGCACCATCACCGTGATGAGCGCGCCGGGCACGCCGCTGCGCGCGGTCGGCAATGTGCGCGTGACCGAGGGCTCCACTTACTCGACCTTCGGCCGCAAGCTGTCGATCGAGAACGGCTTCTTCACCTTCAACGGGCCGATCGCGAACCCCGGCATCAACATCCTCGCGATGCGCCGCAACCAGGAGGTCGAGGCCGGCGTGCAGGTCACCGGCACGGTGCAGTCGCCGACCGCCAAGCTGGTATCCGAGCCGAACGTGGCCGACAACGAGAAGCTGTCCTGGCTGCTGTTCGGGCACGGCACCGACCAGGGCAACAACCTGGGCCAGCAGAACACCATGACCACCGCGCTGGCCCTGCTCGGCAGCGCCACCGGCAAGCGCGTGGCGCAGACGGTCGGCCTCGACGAGTTCACCATCGGCCGCAGCGACGTGGGCCTGACCGATCCGCAGGTGGTGCAGCTCTCGAAGGCGATCAACGAGCGCTTCGTGCTCGGCTACGAACAGGGCCTGCAGTCGGCCAGCAATGCCTTCAAGGCGACCCTCAACCTGTCGCGCTTCTGGGCCGTGTCGGCCTATGGCGGCACCTTCCAGGGCGTCGACCTGAACTACACGCGGCGCTTCGATCGCTGGTGGTGGGCGCGGCGACGCTGAAGCGCGGCCTCGATCCGGCAAGCCCGCAAACCCGCAAACCCGACCCGCTCGCTCGCGAGCGGGTTTTTTGTTGGCTGCCTGTGGGCCTTCCGTGGCGTATTGGTAAGGAATTCGAAAAAACGATCCGAGGCGGAAATATTGCGTAAATTTGCGCCGGCCGCGCGGCCGCGGCGTGTAACGAATGTGTCACGGCAGCAGGAGAAGAATCGCGGTTTTCCATCGGGAGATCGAGAACAACATGCCGCTTCAGCCAACCCGCCACCACCTGCTCGGCCTGACGACGATCGCCGCGGCCTGCCTGCTGGCCGCCTGCAACGGCTCCGACGATTCGTCCGCGCCCGCGGCTTCCGCGCCGCCGTCTTCCCCAAGCTCGCCGTCCACGCCCGCGACGCCGGCCGCGGCCGCCTTCGCCGCCGGCAACCTGGTGGTGGCGCGCACGGTCTACGACCCGGCCCTGGTGGTGAGCGGCGCGCTGCCCTTCGACGCCACGCCCGAGGCGAGCAATCCGCCGGTCTCGACGGTCAACGCGGTGACGCCCGGCACCTTCCCGAATGTCTTCACCAACGACAGCAACGACGCCGACTTCGGCGTCACCACCAGCATGTACCTGGACCAGTGGGTGCCCGCCGCCGCGAGCCCGGCCCAGACCACCAACGTGACGGCCGCGGCCGCCGCGCTGCCCGCGCCGGAGAATTTCTCGGTGAGCTTCGCCTCGCAATCGGGCATGGGCCTGAACGTCTCGCAGGACGGCAAGTCGCTGGTCTTCATGGGCTACAACGCGGCGACCGACCGGCTCGACGTCTCCAATTCGAACACGCCCGGCGTGGTGGATCCGAGCAACAACGACATCCAGGCCGCGACCTACCGCAGCGTCGGCCAGCTCGCCTTCGCCACCGGCCAGCTCGCGTTCACGCATACCAATGCCTACAGCGGCGACGATGCGCGCGCAGCGGTGCTGGCCAACGGCGTGTACTACATGGTGGGCGCGGCCGGCAACTCGGGTTCGAGCCCGAACCCGACCTACGGTGCGCTCGACACGCTGTCGATGGACACCGGCCTGCAGAGCATCGTGCCGGGCAGCGCCTGCGCCTTCACCCAGGTGATCGGCGCGTTCCAGACCGGCAACGGCAGCAGCTACGCGCCGGCCGCGGCGGGCAGTTGCGCGCTGGGCACCGTCACCGACGCGCTGGCGAGCCAGACCTACGCCAAGAAGACCAGCATGGGCGGCAACCAGTTCGGCTTCACGCTGGCCTCGCTGAGCGGCCAGAGCTTCGACAAGACCAGCAAGGACGACAACCTGCGCGGCCTGTTCGTCGACGCGAACGGCACGATGTACGTGTCGAAGGACAGCGGCAGCAACGGCGTGGACACGGTCTACCAGGTCGGCGCTGCGGGCGCGCTGGCCGGCGGCAACACGCTGGCGCAGAACACCGCGATCACGATCGCGCCGGGTTTCCCGACCTCGACGCTGAGCGCCGCGCAGGGCGAATCCTCGTTCCCGAATCCCTGGCCGCTGGCCAACGGCGTGGGCTTCCCGTCAGGCATCTGGGTGCCGTCGAACAATACCGGTCTGATGTTCGTGGCCGACGAGGGCGACTACGACGACAGCGGCACCCAGTCCTACGCGGCGCTCGGCAGCGGCGGCCTGTGGGTCTATCGCAACCAGGGCGGCACCTGGAGCCCGATCGCGCATCTCACGGCCGGCCTGAACCTCGGCACGCCCTATACGGTCACCGATACCGCGGGCACCTACGGCACGCCGGGCGCCAGCTATACCACCGCGCCCGACGGCCTGCGCCACGTCACGGGCCGCATCAACGCCGACGGTTCGTACACGCTCTACGCCACCACCTCGACGATCGGCAACAGCCTCGGCAAGGCCTTCGATCCGGGCGCGGACTCGAACCAGCTGGTCGCCGTCACGGTATCGGTCAGCGGCTCGACCGTCACCGCCACGGGCGGCGGCTTCGCCGTGATGCAGACGGCGCCGTTCGGGCAACTGCTGCGCGGCGTGGCCGTGGTGCCGGGCGCGGCCTCGTAGCCAGGGCGCGCGCCATCCCGCCGGGCCGCTCGCGGCCGGGCGGGGCGCGATGGCGGCGCGGCATGAAAAAAGCCCGCTCACGAGGAGCGGGCCTTGCGTTTCGACCAGCCTGGCGGCGTGTCGATCAGCTCACGCGCATGCCGGGCTTGGCGCCGCTGTGCGGCTCGAGGATGTAGAGACCCGGTTCGGCGTTCTCGTCCTTCGACGAGGCGGCCAGCACCATGCCTTCCGACATGCCGAACTTCATCTTGCGCGGCGCGAGGTTGGCGACCATCACCGTCAGCTTGCCGACCAGGTCTTCCGGCTTGTAGGCCGACTTGATGCCCGAGAACACGTTGCGGGTCTTGTCCTCGCCGACGTCGAGCGTCAGTTGCAGCAGCTTGTCCGAGCCCTCGACGGCCTGGCAGGCGACGATCTTCGCGATGCGCAGGTCGATCCTGGTGAAATCGTCGATCGAGATGGTGCCGTCGCCGGCCGGCGCGGCGGCTTCCTTGGCAGGCTTCTTCTTCGCGTCCTTGGCGTCCTTCGAGGCCTTGGCCGCGCCCTCGGCGCCGGCGGCCGCGTCGGTGGCGCCCAGCGAGTCGCGGTTGGCGGCCAGCAGTGCGTCGATCTGCTTCGGGTCGACGCGCGTCATCAGGTGCTGGTAGGCGTTGATCGGCTGCGTCGAGGACAGCGGCGTGGCCGCGCTGGCCCAGCTGAGCGGCGCGATGCCGAGGAAGGCCTCGACGGCCTCCACCAGCGTCGGCAGCACCGGCTTGAGCGCGAGCGACAGCAGGCGGAACGCCTCCAGGCTGACGCTGCAGGTCTCGTGCAGGGCCACCGCGTTGGCCGGGTCCTTGGCCTGCTCCCAGGGCTTGGCGGTATCGACGTAGCCGTTCACCGCGTCGGCCAGCTCCATGGTCTGGCGCAGCGCGCGGCTATACTCGCGCGCCTCGTAGTGCGCGGCGATCTGCGGGATCGCCTCGCGCAGCGAGGCCAGCAGCGGGTGGTTCATCGCGCTGTCCTGCACGCGGCCCTCGAAGCGCTTGATCAGGAAGCCCGCCGCGCGGCTCGCGATGTTCACGTACTTGCCGACCAGGTCGCTGTTCACGCGCGCCTGGAAGTCCGCGAGGTTCAGGTCGAGGTCTTCCATGGTCGCGTTCAGCTTGGCCGCGTAGTAGTAGCGCAGCCATTCCGGGTTCATGCCGGTGTCGATCACGCTCTTGGCGGTAATGAAGGTGCCGCGCGACTTCGACATCTTCGCGCCGTCCACCGTCAGGAAGCCGTGCGCGAACACGTTGGTCGGCGTGCGATGGCCCGAGAACTCGAGCATCGCCGGCCAGAACAGCGTGTGGAAGTAGAGGATGTCCTTGCCGATGAAGTGGTACTGCTCGGCGGTCGAGCCGGGGCGCGTCCAGGCCTCGAAATCGAGGCCGAGCTTGTCGGCGAGGTTCTTGAAGCTCGCGTAGTAGCCGACCGGCGCGTCGAGCCAGACGTAGAAGTACTTGCCGGGCGCGCCGGGGATCTCGAAGCCGAAGTAGGGCGCGTCGCGCGAGATGTCCCAGTCGGCCAGCCTGGCCTCGCCTTCGTCGCCGAGCCATTCGCGCATCTTGTTGGTGGCCTCGGGCTGCGCCAGGCCGCCCACCCAGCCGCGCAGGAAGTTCTCGCAGCGCGGGTCGGACAGCTTGAAGAAGTGGTGCGTCGAGGTCTTGCGCACCGGCGTGGCGCCGGACACCACCGAGTAGGGATTGATCAGCTCGGTGGGCTGGTAGGTCGAGCCGCAGACCTCGCAACTGTCGCCGTATTGATCCTTGGCGTGGCACTTCGGGCACTCGCCCTTGATGAAGCGGTCCGGCAGGAACATCTCCTTGACCGGGTCGTAGGCCTGCTCGATGTCGCGCTCGGCGATCAGGCCCGCTTCCTTCAGCGCGAGATAGATGTTCTCGCTGAGGACGCGGTTCTCCTCGGAATCGGTGGTGTAGAAATTGTCGAAGGAGATCCCGTAGCTGTCGAAGTCGCGCTTGTGCTCGCCCCAGACGCGCTCGATCAGCTGCTTCGGGCTCAGGCCTTCCTGCTCCGCGCGCAGCATGACCGGCGTGCCGTGCGTGTCGTCGGCACCGATGTAGTAGACCTCGTGGCCGTGCATTCGCAGCGTCCGCACCCAGATGTCGGTCTGGATGTACTCGACCAGGTGGCCGATGTGGATTTGCCCGTTCGCATAGGGCAGTGCGGAGGTGACGAGGATCTGGCGGCGGCTCGAAGGCGCGCCGGCCTGCACGGTATTGAGGTCGGATGCGGACATAGGGTCGTCTGGAAAGCCGCGAGGTGCGCGGCGGTACGGGGAAACGCGTAGGAATCTGCGATTCTAGCAGGCGGGCGGGAATCGATCGCCGCCTCGCGCGCGGGCCGCCGGAATGGGCCGTTTTCGTGCTGTTTTCAGCCCGGAAACGCGGCAAAGCGCGGATTCTTCCGCGACGGCCGTGACAGTCTTACGACGTGCTTTCGTCGATGCCGGGCTCGACGGCGGCAGTGGTTCGCCGGCACCTGGCAGCCAGTTCGGGAAGGGAAAAGCCTGGAGGGAATCGATGCGCCATCGCCCGAATTGCTGCATTGCAGCAGGCGAGCGGCAGGCAAAAAAAACCGGGGCGACTTTTGCCCCGGAGCAACAACGACAAGAGGAGAATGGTGACGCGTCTGCAAAGCAACAGTCGCGTACCGTAAGGAAAGACCCGGCGCTTTCGAATAAGTTCGAAAAAATTTGCGAATCTTCACAGACAGCCGCGAAAGCCTTGCCGGGCGGGCCTGTGTGCATCGCGCACGGCGGCCCGCCCGTCCTCCCGTGAGTCGTCCTCGCTTACTGCTGCTGCTGTTGCGGCGCGCGCAGGTAGATCTCGACGCGACGGTTCTGCGCGCGGCCAGCCTCGGTGGCGTTGTCGGCCACCGGGTTCGAGGCGCCCATGCCTTGCGCGCCCAGGCGGCCGCCCGCGACGCCGCGCTGCACCAGCGCGGTCACCACGCTGGTCGCGCGGTTCTGCGACAGCGACTGGTTATGCGCGGCCGAACCGGTGCTGTCGGTGTAGCCGACCACCGAGGCGGTGACCTGCGGGTTCTGGTTCAGCGTCGAGGCCAGGTCGTTGAGCAGCGGGGCGAAGGCCGGCGTGATCGCGTACTGGTCGGTCGCGAATGTCACCGAGCTCGGCACGTTCAGCTTCAGCGAGCCGTCCGGCTGTTCCGTCACCTGGGTGCCGGTCTTCTGGGCCGACGGTGCCAGGCGGTTCTTGATCGCCTGCCAGTTGTAGCCGGTCACGCCGCCGACCAGGGCGCCCACGCCGGCGCCGATCGCCGCGCCCTTGCCGCCGCCCGCGAGAGCGCCGATGCCTGCGCCGAGTGCCGCGCCGGCACCCGTGCCGACGGCGGTGTTGTTGCCTTGCGGCGAGGCGCAGCCAGCCAGCAGGGCGCCTGCGAGGGCGAAGACGGACAGGCGCGTCGCGATTTTGGTATTCATGTCGAGTTCCTCTCTGAAGTGAACGAGTCGGTCACTACGCGGTGGAGCGCCTCGCGTTGACGAGGCGCCTCAGGCGGGCCGCATGCCCCGTTCGGGACCAAGGCTGTTCGGACGGAGCGGCGTCCAGCCTCTACAATATAGGCGCTGCGGGGCCGATGTGGCCCCGACCTGCGCCGCTCGCGATCATTGCGCCGCGGCCGGTTTCGCGCAATGTCGTGCAATAAATTCTTTCACTTTTCCCGCCCGCCGCGCCGCAATCTGACGATTGATGACGTTTCGTCGGCAGAATCGTCGGTATCGAGGCGATTTCGTGACATGCGGGCGAGGTGGTACCCACGGAGTTTCGATGAGTATTGAACGGGCCACTGTCGACGCCGCGCTCGCGGCGCTCGTCGACCCCAACACCGGCCGCCCCTATGCGGCCAACAAGGGCATTCGCGAGGTCTCGATCGACGGCGACACGGTTTCCGTCAGCGTGGTGCTCGGTTACCCGGCGCTCAGCCAGCACGAGGACGTGCGCCAGCGCGTGGCCACCGCGCTGGCCCAGGTGCCGGGCGTGCGCGCCGCGCGCGTGGCGGTGAGCCAGGACATCGTCGCCCATACCGTGCAGCGCGGCGTGAAGCTGCTGCCGAACGTGAAGAACATCGTGGCGGTGGCCTCGGGCAAGGGCGGCGTGGGCAAGAGCACCACCGCCGTCAACCTGGCCCTGGCGCTGTCGCAGGAAGGCACCTCGGTGGGCATCCTCGACGCCGACATCTACGGCCCCTCGCTGCCGACCATGCTCGGCGTGCACGGCCGCCCCGACTCGCCCGACGACAAGTCCATGAACCCGCTGGTGGGCCACGGCCTGCAGGCCAACTCGATCGGCTTCCTGATCGACGAGGACAATCCGATGGTCTGGCGCGGGCCGATGGCGACCTCGGCGCTGGAACAGTTGCTGCGACAGACCAACTGGCAGGACCTGGACTACCTGATCGTCGACATGCCGCCGGGCACCGGCGACATCCAGCTCACGCTGGCGCAGCGCGTGCCGGTGACCGGCGCGGTGATCGTCACCACGCCGCAGGACATCGCCCTGCTCGACGCCAAGAAGGGCCTCAAGATGTTCGAGAAGGTGGGCATCCCGATCCTCGGCATCGTCGAGAACATGAGCATCCACGTCTGCTCGAACTGCGGGCACGAGGAACACGTGTTCGGCGCGGGGGGCGCCGCGCGCATGGCGGCCGACTACGGCGTGCCGGTGCTCGGCAGCCTGCCGCTGGACATCGCGATCCGCGAGCAGGCCGACAGCGGCACGCCGACCGTGGCCGCCGCGCCCGATTCCGCGGTGGCGGCGCGCTATCGCGAGATCGCGCGGCAGGTGGCGATCGCGATCGCCGAGCGCGCGAAGGACATGAGCGCGAAATTCCCCTCGATCGTGGTTCAAAATACGTAAAACCAGGCGCGCGGCGATGTTTCACGCGGGGCAGCCGGGGTATGATGACGACTTTTCCCCTGGTCCCCTTTTTCTGTACGGCCAGCGCGGCTGCCTACCCGGCAAGCGCGCCGGCGTGAGGATCGCATGAAACAACGATTCGACGGGACGGCTGGCGTCACCGCGCTCGCCGTCCTGGCCGCGACGGTCCTGCTCAATGGCTGCACCTCCTTCGCGTCGACCCACGAGAAGCGCGCCGACGCGATGCTGCAGCCGACCGTCGGCAGCCAGACGCGCGGCGCGGTGAGCTTCGTCGAGCGCCCCGACGGGGTGCAGGTCACCTACAACATCGTCGGCCTGCCGCCCAACAGCGACCACGCGCTGCAGATCCACGAGCGCGGCGACTGCAACGCCGTGGACGGCTCCAGCGCCGGCCCGGTGTTCGCGCCCGCGGCCGACCGGCTGCGCGCCGGCGCGCGCGTGGCGGGCGACCTCGGCAACCTCCATGCCGATTCCACCGGCGTGGCGGCCGGCTTCATCGTGGCCCCCGACCTCGCGCTCGACGGCGTGCGCTCGGTGCTCAACCGCTCGGTCCTGATCCATCGCGACGCCAGCGACCCGGCCTTCCCCCAGCACGGCGCGGGGCCCGGCCTCGCCTGCGGCGTGGCGCGCCAATGACGCGCCGCCGCGCGGCGGCCGCGATCGCGTAAAATGTGCGCCTTTCCCAGCCGCCGGCCCGCCCGGCGGCGCGACCCCGATCTGTAGCCCTATCTGGCGCCTTTTTATGAGCATCAAGTCCGACAAGTGGATCCGGCGCATGGCCGAGCAACACAAGATGATCGAGCCCTTCGTGCCCGACCAGGTCCGCGCGTCCGAGGACGGCCGCAGGATCGTCAGCTACGGCACCTCGAGCTACGGCTACGACATCCGCTGCGCCGACGAATTCAAGATCTTCACCAACATCAATTCGACCATCGTCGATCCCAAGAACTTCGACGAAGGCTCCTTCGTCGACTTCAAGGGCGATGTCTGCATCATCCCGCCGAACTCGTTCGCGCTGGCGCGCACCGTCGAATACTTCCGGATCCCGCGCACCGTGCTGACGGTCTGCCTGGGCAAGTCCACCTACGCGCGCTGCGGCATCATCGTCAACGTCACGCCCTTCGAGCCCGAATGGGAAGGCTACGTGACGCTCGAGTTCTCGAACACCACGCCGCTGCCGGCCAAGATCTACGCGAACGAGGGCGTCGCGCAGGTGCTGTTCTTCGAGAGCGACGAGGTCTGCGACGTGTCCTACGCCGATCGCGGCGGAAAGTACCAGGGCCAGCGCGGTGTCACGCTGCCGAAAACCTGATCTGGTTGTTTACCCGCTACGCCAACCAGTGACCGGGTGACCGCTGTGCTTCGCGCGCCGCGGTCGTTCTTTTTGGAGATTCGCCCATGAAGTTTCGTTTTCCCGTCGTCATCATCGACGAAGATTTCCGCTCCGAGAACATCTCGGGCTCCGGCATCCGGGCACTTGCCGAAGCGATCGAGAAGGAAGGGGTGGAAGTCCTCGGCCTGACGAGCTACGGCGATCTGACCTCGTTCGCGCAGCAGTCGAGCCGCGCGTCGTGCTTCATCCTGTCGATCGACGACGACGAGCTGATGCTCGGGGAAACCGGCCCGGACGGCGAACTGCCCGAACTGGCCACCGCCATCCTGGAACTGCGCGCCTTCGTGACCGAAGTGCGCCGCCGCAACGCCGACATCCCGATCTTCCTGTACGGCGAGACGCGCACCTCGCGCCATATCCCGAACGACGTGCTGCGCGAGCTGCACGGCTTCATCCACATGTTCGAGGACACGCCGGAGTTCGTGGCGCGCCACATCATCCGCGAGACCAAGGTCTACCTCGATTCGCTGGCGCCGCCGTTCTTCAAGGAGCTGGTCAAGTACGCCGACGAGGGCTCCTATTCGTGGCATTGCCCGGGGCACTCGGGCGGGGTGGCTTTCCTGAAGAACCCGCTCGGCCAGATGTTCCACCAGTTCTTCGGCGAGAACATGCTGCGCGCCGACGTCTGCAACGCCGTCGACGAGCTCGGCCAGCTGCTCGACCATACCGGCCCGGTGGCCGCCTCGGAGCGCAATGCCGCGCGCATCTTCAGTGCCGACCACCTGTTCTTCGTCACCAACGGCACCTCGACCTCGAACAAGATCGTCTGGCACGCCAACGTGGCGCCGGGCGACATCGTGCTGGTCGACCGCAACTGCCACAAGTCGATCCTGCACGCGATCACCATGACGCATGCGATTCCCGTGTTCCTGACGCCGACGCGCAACCACTTCGGCATCATCGGGCCGATCCCGCGCGACGAGTTCAAGCCGGAGAACATCCGCAAGAAGATCGAGGCGAACCCGTTCGCGCGCGAGGCGCTGCAGAAGAACCCGAACGCCAAGCCGCGGATCCTGACGATCACCCAGAGCACCTACGACGGCGTGATCTACAACGTCGAGCACATCAAGGACCTGCTGGGCGACCTGCTCGACACGCTGCACTTCGACGAGGCCTGGCTGCCGCACGCGGAATTCCACGAGTTCTACCGCGACATGCACGCGATCGGCGCGGGCCGTCCGCGCACCGGCTCGCTGGTGTTCGCCACGCACTCCACCCACAAGCTGCTGGCCGGCATCTCGCAGGCCTCGCAGATCGTGGTGCAGGACTCGGAGAACCGCACCTTCGACAAGCACCGCTTCAACGAGGCCTACCTGATGCATACCTCGACCAGCCCGCAGTACGCCATCATCGCCTCGTGCGACGTGGCCGCCGCGATGATGGAGCCGCCCGGCGGCACCGCGCTGGTCGAGGAGTCGATCGCCGAGGCGATCGAGTTCCGCCGCGCGATGCGCAAGGTCGACGCCGAATACGGCGACGACTGGTTCTTCTCGGTGTGGGGCCCGGACACGCTGCCCGAGGAAGGGATCGGCTCGCGCGAGGACTGGATCCTGCGCCCGAACGACCGCTGGCACGGCTTCGGCCCGCTCGCGGAAGGCTTCAACATGCTGGACCCGATCAAGGCCACCATCATCACCCCGGGCCTGGACGTGGACGGCGAGTTCGGCGAGACCGGGATCCCGGCGGCGATCGTCACCAAGTACCTAGCCGAGCACGGCATCATCGTCGAGAAGACCGGCCTTTACTCGTTCTTCATCATGTTCACGATCGGCATCACCAAGGGCCGCTGGAACTCGATGGTCACCGAGCTGCAGCAGTTCAAGGACGACTACGACAACAACCAGCCGCTCTGGCGCGTGCTGCCCGAGTTCGTGGCGCAGTTCCCGATCTACGAGCGCGTCGGCCTGCGCGACCTCTGCACGCAGATCCACGACGTCTACCGCGCCAACGACATCGCGCGCCTGACCACCGAGATGTACCTCTCGGACATGGAGCCGGCGATGAAGGCCTCGGACGCGTTCGCCAAGCTCGCGCACCGCGAGATCGACCGCGTGCCGCTCGACGAGCTGGAAGGGCGCGTCACCAGCATCCTGCTCACGCCGTATCCGCCGGGCATTCCGCTGCTGATCCCGGGCGAGCGCTTCAATGCCACGATCGTCAACTACCTGCGTTTCGCCCGTGATTTCAACGAGCGTTTCCCGGGTTTCCATACCGACGTGCATGGCCTGGTGGCCGAGGAAGTGAACGGGCGCGTCGAGTACTACGTCGACTGCGTGCGCGACTGACGATGAGCAGGCTCGGGACCTCGGCCCAGGCGCGCGGCTGGCGCGCGCACGCTGCCTTCGCGTCGGCGGTGCTGGCCTTCGCGGGCTGGCTCGGCGCGGCCGCGCCGGTGCGGGCCGAGGTCGCGGCCGCCGATCCGGTCGACGTGGCGATGCGCCAGTGCCTGGCGCGGCGCGACCGCTCCTCGACGGTCGGCCAGATCCAGTGCATGGACGAGGCGCGCACCAAGTGGCTCGCGGCCGTCGACGAGGCCTTCCAGCAACTGACGAACGTGGCGCCGCCGGCCGCCAGGCGCGGCTGGCAGGAAAGCCAGCGGCGCTGGCTGCTGTGGCGCAAGGACGAGACCCTGCTGACGCAGGCCGTCTACGCCACCACCAGCGGCACCATGTACGCGATGGCGAGCGCGGACATGCGGATCCAGCCGGTGCGCGATCGCGCGCTGTCGCTGCGCGACGCGGCCGATCGTTATGCTCGGCCCAACGGCGGCGCCGATGCCGTGCATCGCGTGCGGGCCTGCTCGGACGACGCGGCCTGCGAGCACGCGCTGTTCGACCTGAACCGCTATTACGTGAAGCTGCAAAAGCGCATGCCGGCGCGTTCGCGGCCGATGCTGGTGCGCGCCCAGCGCGCCTGGGTGAGCTTCCGCGACGGCACCACGCCGATGATCAGCGAGGAGCAGCGCGTCGACCTGATCGGCGCGCGCGTGGCCACGCTCAAGCGGCTGTCGGAGACGGTCAACAACAAGTGAGCCTGGCCCTGCCGTCGGCGGGCGCCATGAAAAAAACGGACGCCGAGGCGTCCGTTTTCGTTTGGGCGGGTGCCCGCGCGCCGGGCTCAGTCGAGCGCCGCGCGGGCCGCCGCGATCGCGGCGCGCACCTGCTCGGGCGCGGTGCCGCCCGGGTGGTTGCGGCTCGCCACCGAGCCTTCCAGCGTCAGGTAGCCGAACACGTCGTCGCCGATCAGATGGGCGACGTTCGGCAGTTCCTGCTTCATTTCCTCGAGCGTCAGGTCGGCCAGGTCGATGCCGCGGTCGTCGCAGACCTTGACCGCGTGCGCGACCGCTTCGTGCGCGTCGCGGAACGGCAGGCCGCGCTTGACCAGGTAGTCGGCCAGGTCGGTCGCGGTCGAGAAGCCCTGCAGGGCGGCCGCGCGCATCGCCTCGGCCTTGACCGTGATGCCGGCCACCATCTCGGCGAAGATCCGCAGCGTGTCGGCCACCGTGTCGACGGTGTCGAACAGCGGCTCCTTGTCTTCCTGGTTGTCCTTGTTGTAGGCCAGCGGCTGGCCCTTCATCAGCGTCAGCAGGGCCATCAGGTGGCCGTTGACGCGGCCGGTCTTGCCGCGCGCGAGCTCGGGCACGTCCGGGTTCTTCTTCTGCGGCATGATCGACGAGCCGGTGCAGAAGCGGTCGGCGATGTCGATGAAGCCCACGCGCGGGCTCATCCACAGCACCAGCTCTTCCGAGAAGCGCGAGATGTGCGTCATCACCAGCGCGGCGGCGGCGGTGAATTCGATCGCGAAGTCGCGATCGGACACGGCGTCCAGCGAGTTGGCGCAGATCCCGTCGAAGCCGAGCGTGGCGGCCACCGCGTGGCGGTCGATCGGGTAGCTGGTGCCGGCCAGCGCGGCCGCGCCCAGCGGCAGGCGGTTGACGCGCGCGCGGCAGTCGCGCATGCGGCCCGCGTCGCGCGTGAACATCTCGACATAGGCCAGCAGGTGATGGCCGAAGGTGACCGGCTGCGCCACCTGCAGGTGGGTGAAGCCCGGCAGGATGGTGGCGGCGTGCTGCTCGGCCAGCGTCAGCAGCGCGCGGCGCAGCTCGACCAGCAGCTCGCCGATGCGGTCGATCTCGCCGCGCAGCCACAGGCGGATGTCGGTGGCGACCTGGTCGTTGCGCGAGCGGCCGGTGTGCAGGCGCTTGCCGGCATCGCCGATCAGCGCGGTCAGGCGCGCCTCGATGTTCAGGTGGACGTCCTCGAGGTCGAGCTGCCACTCGAATTCGCCGCGCTCGATCTCGCCCTGGATCTGCGCCATGCCGCGCTCGATCGCGGCCAGGTCGTCGGCGCTGATGATCTTCTGCGCGGCGAGCATCTTCGCGTGCGCGAGCGAGCCGGCGATGTCGACCAGGGCCAGGCGCTTGTCGAAGAACACCGACGAGGTATAGCGCTTGACCAGTTCCGACATCGGTTCCGAGAAGCGGGCCGACCAGGCCTCGCCCTTTTTGTGCAATTGGGACGTCATGGCGATTCGTAAGGAGGGTGGAGCGGCGCGAGCCGCAGAGCAGATGCGGATTCTAGCATTCGACGGCGCCCGGCCCGGCCGGCGGCGGGGACGGAACGGCGCGCGGCCCGGCGGCGGCGTGTGGTCAGCGCGGCGGGGCGGCTTCGGGTTCGAGCGCGGCGGCCTGGCCCGCCTCGGCCGGCGCGCCGGGGATCAGCACCACGAATTTCAGGTCCTCGCGATGCGCGGGCTTCAGCGTGGTCTGCTGGTAGACCAGGTGGCCGTCGCGCGGGTGCGTGAAGGCGCGTTCGCCGCCCTCGCGCTCGACCACGTCCTGCGAGGCCCAGTAATGCGCGAAGGCTTCGCTGCCGGCCAGCAGCGCGTCGATCAGGCCGCGGGTGGGCGCGTCGTTCAGGTGGCGGATCGAATCGGCGCGGAATTCGGCCACCAGCCGCCGCGCGCGCGTGTCCCAATCGACGATCAGCGCGCGCGCGGCCGGCGAGAGGAAGGTGAAGCGCAGCAGGTTGCGGTCGTGGTCGCCGTCCAGCCAGCCCGCGAACAGCGCGGCGGCCGGCGCGTTCCAGGCCAGCGCGTTCCATTGACGGTCGAGCACGTAGGCGGGCGCCGCCACCAGGTCGACCGCGGCCACCAGCGTGTCGGGCACGTCGGCGGTGGCCAGCTCCGGCTCGGCCGGGTCGCGCTGGGCGGCCAGCTCGAACAGGTAGGCGCGCTCGGCGCGCGACAGGCGCAGCGCCACGGCGATCCGAGCCAGCGCGTCGGCCGAGGCCGAGACTTGCCGGCCCTGTTCGATCCAGGTGTACCAGGTCGGGCTCACGCCGCAGAGCTGGGCCACTTCCTCGCGGCGCAGGCCCGGCGTGCGCCGGCGCGGGCCCGGCGGCAGGCCGAGCGCCTCGGGCGTGAGGCGCTCGCGGTGGGCGCGGATGAAATCGCCGAGCGCGCGCGCCGGGGTGGCGTCGAGCGGGGGCGGAGCGGGGCGGGACGGGCTCATGGGCGGGGCAGGGCGGGTCAGGACGAACGCTGGGGCGGAACGGGGCGGGCGCGAGGTGCGCCGCCTTGGTGGCGGGTAGTGCAGATACCGGGATACATCCCGGATCGATACTGGTACCCGCGCGTTCGCCATTGTAGCGGGTCGTCGCGCGCGGCGTGCCGGCACTGGGCGGGACGGGGCGATGGACACGAGGGCGCGCAGCGGCGCTCGGGGCGTGGATCGTCGGCCGGGCCGCCCGCGTGAACGGCGGCCCCTGAAACGACGAGGCGCGGACGCCGTTGCCGATGTCCGCGCCTCGTCAGTGAGTACCCTGACAGCCGGCCGCGCGAGAGCGCCGCCGGCCATCGAGCTCCGTCTTCCGCCTCAGCCGGTATTGCGCAGGCCCGCCGCGATGCCGTTGATGGTCAGATGGATCCCGCGCCGCACGCGCGCATTGGTGTCGCCCGCGCGGTGCCGCTTGATCAGCTCGACCTGCAGGTGGTTGAGCGGATCGAGGTAGGGGAAGCGATTCTTGATCGAACGCGCCAGCAGCGGGTTGGCCGCCAGCCGCGCCTGGTGGCCGGTGATCTCGGCCAGCGCGGCGGCGGTGCGCTCCCATTCGGCGACGATGCGCGCGAACACGTGCTTGCGCAGCTTCTTGTCGGCCACCAGCTCGGCGTAGCGCGAGGCCACGGCCAGGTCGGTCTTGGCCAGCACCATGTCCATGTTCGACAGCAGGTGCGAGAAGAACGGCCAGCTGCGGTTCATCTTCTGCAGCAGGGCCAGGCGCTTGGCGCGCTCGGCCGCGGGGTTGGCCGAGTTCGCCGCGCCGTCGAGGTAGGCCGCGAAGGCGCTGCCGAAGCCGTACCAGCCGGTCAGCAGCAGCCGGCACTGGCCCCACGAGAAGCCCCAGGGAATTGCGCGCAGGTCCTCGATCTTGCGGTTCTTCGGGTCCTGCAGCTTGCGCGAGGCCGGGCGGCTGCCGATGTTGAGCTCGGCGATCTCGCTGATCGGCGTCGAGGAGAAGAAGTAGTCCTTGAAGCCGGGCGTCTCGTAGACCAGCGCGCGATAGGCGCCCATCGCCGCGTCCGACAGCGTCTGCATGGTCGCCTCGAAGGCCGGCAGTTGCGCGGGCGCGTTGTTGCGCGGCAGCAGCGAGGCCTCCAGCGTGGCGGCCACCACGGTTTCCAGGTTGCGCCGGCCGATCTCGGGGTTCGAGAACTTGCTGGCGATCACCTCGCCCTGCTCGGTCAGGCGGATCTGGCCGTTCACGGTGCCCGGCGGCTGCGAGAGGATCGCCTGGTAGGTCGGGCCGCCGCCGCGGCCGACCGTGCCGCCGCGGCCGTGGAACAGGCGCAGCTTGATGCCCTGGGCGCTGAACAGCTCCACCAGGGACAGCTCGGCGCGATACAGCTCCCAGTTCGAGGTCAGGAAGCCGCCGTCCTTGTTGCTGTCCGAGTAGCCGAGCATGACTTCCTGCTCGCCGCCCTGGTGGGCGACCAGCGCCTGCATGCCGGGCAGCGCGAAGTAGTCGCGCATGATCTCGGGCGCGTTCTGCAGGTCGGCGATGGTCTCGAACAGCGGGATCACCATCAGGCCGTGCCGGGCATGGCCGTGCGCGCCGAAGCTGCCTTCCAGCAAGCCGGTTTCCTTCTGCAGCAGCAGCACCTCGACCAGGTCCGACACCGTTTCGGTGTGCGAGATGATGTAGTTGCGCACCGCGCGCGGGCCGAACTGGGCACGCACGTCGCGGGCCTTCTCGAGCACGCCGAGTTCGCTCTTCGCGAGATCGGAATAGTCGAGGTAGGGGATGCGCAGCGGGCGCGGGTCGGCCAGCGCGGCCAGCAGCACGCGCAGCTTGTCGGCTTCGGCGAGCGCCGCGTAGTCGGCCTCGACGCCGGCGCGCGCGAACAGCTCGGCGATCACCGCCTCGTGGATGTCCGAGCTCTGGCGCAGGTCGATGCTGGCCAGGTGGAAGCCGAACACCTCGGCGGCGCGCACCAGCGGTGCCAGGCGCGGCGTGGTCAGCGAGGCGCCGTGATGCGCGACCAGCGATTCCTGCAGCACGCGCAAATCGCGCGCGAAGGCCTCGGAGTCGGCATAGGGCGTGGCGCGCACCGGCGGCGCGCCGCGGCCGGCGCTGCGCACCGCCACCACGCCCTCGCCCAGGCGCACCCGGGCGCTGGCGGCGATGCGCGTGTAGATGCCGATCAGCGCGCGCCGGTAGGGCTCGTCGACGCGATGCGGCGACTGGTCGGGCGAGGCCGCGGCCAGCGCCTTCACTTCGTCGCTGGCGCCCACCAGCAGGTGCGAGACCGACAGCTCGGCGCCGAGCTTGTGGACCTGCTCCAGGTAGTGCTCGAGGATCACCGTGCCCTGCCGATGGATCGCCTCCTCCAGGGTGGCGGCGGTCACGTTCGGGTTGCCGTCGCGGTCGCCGCCGATCCAGCTGCCCATCTGGAAGAAGGCCGGCACGCGCGCGTCCAGGCCGTGCTCGGCCAGCGCCTCCTCGATGTCGGCGTAGAGCGCCGGCAGCTCGTCGAGGAAGGTGGCGCGGTAATAGGACAGCGCGTTGTCGATCTCGTCGCCGACCGTCAGGCGCGCGTCGCGCAGCATGCGGGTCTGCCACAGCGAGGTCACGCGCGCGCGCAGCAGCGATTCGTTGTGCGAGCGCTCGCGCGTGGTCAGTTGCTGGTCGCGCTCGGCGAGCAGGCGGGCGATGTCGTGCTGGGCGTCGAGGATGCTCTTGCGCTGCACCTCGGTCGGGTGGGCGGTCAGCACCGGCACGATCAGGGCCTCGTCGAAGAAGCGGCGGATCACCTCGGCCGAGGCGTCGCCGGCGTCCTTCAGCGTCTGCAGCGCGAAGCCGACCGTGCCGGCCTGCGGCGTCGAGCCGGCCAGCGCGTGGATGCGGCGGCGGCGGTTGTGATGGCGGTCCTCGGCGATATTGGCCAGGTGCGAGAAGTAGCTGAAGGCGCGCACCACGCTGACGGTCTGCTCGGGCGTGAGCTTGCGCAGCATGCGGTCGAGCGTCTGCGCGGCCTCGCGGTCGTCCTCGCGGCGGAATTTCACGGCGTGCTGGCGGATCGTCTCGACCACCTGGAACACCGCGTCGCCTTCCTGCTCGCGCACCACGTCGCCGAGCAGGCGTCCCAGGTAGCGGATGTCCTCGAACAGCGGCTGGTCCTTGTCCTCGCGCGTACGGCCGTTCGTTTTCGGCGCGGCGGCGCGCTTGGGCGAGGTGGTCGAGCGGGCCGAGGTGGCCGAGGTGGCCGGGGCGGCGGGTTTCGTGGTCGCGGCGCTTGCCTGCTTGGTTTCCGGCTTGGCGGCCGCCTTGCTGGCGGTCTTGCGGGCCGGTTTCGTCGTGGCTGGGCCGGCCGGGCTGGCGGCCTGCTTGCCGCGCGCTTGCGCGGGCGCTTCGGCGGGTGCCGGCGCGGTGACGTTGGACGAGGCAGTATTGCGGCGCGCGGCGCGCGCCGATCCGGAGGACTTCACGATGGGTTTCCTTGGGAAAGCACGAGTGAACGGGAGACTTCGGGCACTGACTGCGATACGGGAAACAGCGGCGGCGGACCGCCGCGCACCACGCCGGCCGCCGGCGGGCGGCCTCGCTCGCGCGCCGCGCCGCCCGGGAAAAGGGGACGGGCGTGCGTGCTACCATTGTCCGATCCTGATTCCCGTCCTTCGATGCCGCTGCAATGAATTCCGAGACTCTTACGGCCGACGCTCCGGCGACGCTCACCATCGCTTCGCGGGAAAGCCGCCTGGCGATGTGGCAGGCTGAACATGTGCGTGATGCGCTGCGCAAATTATATCCAGCTTGCGACGTGAAAATCCTCGGGATGACCACGCGCGGTGACCAGATTCTCGACCGTACCTTGTCAAAGGTCGGCGGCAAGGGTCTATTCGTGAAGGAACTGGAGAATGCGCTGGCCGACGGCCGGGCCGACCTGGCGGTGCATTCGCTCAAGGACGTGCCGATGTCGCTGCCCGAGGGCTTCGTGCTGAGCACCGTGATGAGCCGCGAGGATCCGCGCGACGCCTTCGTCTCCAATGATTACGCCTCGCTCGACGATCTGCCCACCGGCGCGATCGTCGGCACCTCCAGCCTGCGCCGCGAGGCGATGCTGCGCGCCCACTATCTGGACTTCGACGTCCGCCCGCTGCGCGGCAATCTCGATACGCGCCTGGCCAAGCTCGATCGCGGCGACTACGCGGCGATCATCCTGGCCGCGGCCGGGCTCAAGCGGCTCGGGCTCGGCGATCGGATCCGCGCGCTGATCGACGTCGAGACCAGCCCGCCGGCCGCCGGCCAGGGCGCGCTCGGCATCGAGATCGCGGCCGCGCGCACCGACGTGGCGCGCTGGCTCGCGCCGCTGCACGACAGCGCCACCGCGCTGGCCGCCGAGGCCGAGCGGATGGTGTCGCGCGCGCTGGGCGGCAGTTGCTCGGTGCCGCTGGCCGCGCATGCGATCTGGCACGGCGAGCGGCTCGAGCTGACGGGGCGCGTGTCGAACACCAGCGGCACGCGCGTGCTGACGGTGCGCCAGGACGCGGCCGTGACCACCCCCGACGAGGCGCTCGCGCTCGGCAAACAGGTGTCCGACGAACTCGAACGGCAGGGCGCCTTCGAGATCATCGAGGCGCTGCTCGGAGACCAGACCCGATGACCCGGACCCGCGCGTTCACGGCAGTGCTGACGAAGCCCGAGGGGCAATCGGCTGCGCTCGCCGCGCAACTCGCGGCGGCCGGCATCGAGGCCTTCGACTTCCCGCTCATCGACATCGCGCCGGTGGCCGATCCGGCGCCGCTCGACGCGGCCTTCGCGCGGCTCGATGCCTATGCGCTGGTGGTGTTCGTCTCGCCGAACGCGATCGACCGGGCGCTGGCGCGTTTCAACGCGATCTGGCCGCATTCGCTGCCGGTCGGCGTGGTCGGTCCCGGCAGCGTGGCCGCGCTGGCGCGCCACGGCATCGCGGCGCCCGCGCATCGCGTGATCGCGCCCGGCACGCAGCCCGAGGACAAGGGCGGCGACGAACCGCGCTACGACTCGGAAAGCCTTTACGCGCAGATCGAGCGCGCCTTCGTTCCTGTCGTGCCGCGTGCTTCGTCGGGCGCCGGCGCGGGCGTCGCCACCGACGACCATGGTCGTCATGGCGGCGATGAATGCAGCAGCGAGGGCGCGAAGCCCGTCGTTCCCGGCGATCCAGCCGGCGCCGCGGCCCAGCCTCTCGCGAACCCGGGCCCCGATTCCTCCCCTTCGTCCGATTCCCCCGCAGCGCCGGCCGCGGTTGGCCCGCTGGTCGGCCCGCTGGCCGGCAAGCGCGTGCTGATCGTGCGCGGCGACGGCGGCCGCGACTGGCTCTCGAACCGGCTGCGCGAGGCCGGCGCCGAGGTCGAGCTGGTGGCCGCCTACCGCCGCATCGTGCCGGAGCCCTCGATCGGTGCCTGGGAGCGCGTGCACGCGCTGCTGGCGGGCGAGCCGCATGCCTGGCTGGTGACCAGCTCGGAAGGCGTGCGCAACCTGCGCGAGCTGGCCGACGAGCACCTGACCGGCGCCGAGCGCGACGCGCTGCGGCACGCGCCGCTGGTCGCGCCCCATCCGCGCATCGCGGATACGGCGCGGGCCATGGGTTTTGATACGATTACGCAGTCCGGCGCGGGCGATGAGCGCATCGTCCACGCCTTCCGAACGTTGGCCGACTCGGCCGCTCACGCGGCGCAAGCCGCATCGGTGCCCTCTCGCATGACAGATACCAACGATTCCAGCAAGGCTTCCTCCCAGGCCGCCGCCGCGCCCCCGCGGCCCGCGACGCCGTCCAATGCCCCCTTCACGCCCTTCGAGGCGCAGCCGCCGCGCCGCTCGGGCGGTACCGCCGGCGTGCTGCTGTGGTGCGTGGTGGTGGTGCTGGCCTGCGCGGCTGGCGCGGGCGGCTTCGTGCTGAACCGCAAGATCGAGAAGCTCGACCAGCTCGCGGTGCAGCGGCAGAAGGCGCTCGACGCGGCGACCGCCGAGATCCGCAACAAGTCCGACCAGGCGCTGGCCAACGCGCACCAGGTGGACGGCCAGCTCTCGCAGCTCGCCGGCAAGCTGTCCGACGCGCAGGCGCAGCAGCAGGCGCTGCAGCAGCAATACCAGGATCTCTCGCGCAATCGCGACGCCTGGCTGCTCGACCAGGTCGAGCAGACCCTGTCCGGCGCGAGCCAGCAATTGCAGTTGACGGGCAACGTCCCGCTGGCCCTGGTCGCGCTGCAGAACGCCGATCAACAATTGGCGACCTCGCAGGGCGCGCAGGCGATCGCGGTGCGCAAGGCCATCGCGCAGGACATCGACAAGCTCAAGGGCGCGCCCTCGGTGGATCTCACCGGCCTGGCCATCAAGCTCGACGACGCGATCGGCCGGATCGACGCGCTGCCGCTGTCGGGCGAGGCGCCGATCGGGCAGGCGCGGCCGCGCGCCGCCCACCCGGGCGATATCGCCAGCGAGGCGGCCGCGACCGGCCAGCCGCGCTGGAAGGTCTGGTGGCACGAGGTGAGCACCGGCATCGGCGCGCAACTGACCAGCCTGGTGCAGGTGCGCCGCATCGACAATGCCGATGCGATGCTGACCTCGCCCGAGCAGGGCTACTTCGTGCGCGAGAACGTCAAGCTGCGGCTGCTGACGGCGCGCCTGTCGCTGCTCGCGCGCAACGATTCGGCGATGAAGTCGGACCTGCACGCGGCGCAGGCGGCGCTCGCCCATTACTTCGACGCCTCGTCGAAGGACACCCGGACCGTCGAGGATCTGTTGAAGCAGGTCGATGCCGCGTCGCTGTCGGTGGCGGTGCCGAACCTGAGCACCAGCCTCAACGCCATCCAACAGTTCAAGAGCCGGGGTTGACGATGACGCTGCGAGGAATCCTCTGGCTGGCCGTGCTGTTCGCGATCGCCGTGGCGCTCGCGACGGTCGGCCGCTTCGACGGCGGGCAGGTGCTGATCGTCTACCCGCCGTATCGCGTCGACGTATCGCTGAACCTGTTCATCGTCTCGATCGTGGTGCTGTTCGTGGTGATCTACGCGCTGTTGCGCATCGTGCGCAACATCTGGCGCATGCCGCAGCGGGTGGCCGCCTATCGCAAGCGGATGCGCCACGAGAAGGCGCATGCCTCGCTGCGCGACGCGATCGCCAATCTCTACGCGGGCCGTTTCTCGCGCGCCGAGAAGGCCGCGCGCGACGCGCTGTCGGTCGACGACAACCAGAGCGCGGCGGGCCTGGTGGGCGCGGTCGCCGCGCATCGCATGCACGAGTACGCGCGCCGCGACGAATGGCTGGCCCGCGTCGATGCCAACGAATGGCAGGAGGCGCGCCTGCTGGCCACCGCCGACATGCGCGCCGAGGCGCGCGACGCCGAGGGCGCGCTGGCCGCGCTGGCCGAGATGCAGGCTTCGGGCGGCAAGCGCATCCATGCGCAGCAGGTCGCGCTGCGCGCCCAGCAGCAGTTGAAGAACTGGGCCGAGGTGCTGAAGCTGGCCAAGGCGCTGGAGAAGCGCGAGGCGCTGCATCCGGCCGCCGCGGTGCGGATGCGCCAGCAGGCCGCCGAGCATCTGCTGCGCGACCGTCGCCACGACGCCGATGCGCTGCTGGAAGTGTGGCAGTCGCTGTCGGCCGCCGAGCGGCAATCGCCGCGCCTGGCCGACCTGGCCGCCGAGCTGCTGGTCGCGCTGGAGCGCCAGCCCGAGGCGCGCCGCATCGTCGAGGACGCGCTGGCCCACAACTGGGATGCGCGCCTGCTGCGTCGTTATCCCGACACGGCTGGCAGCGATGCGCTGCCGCTGATCCAGAAGGCCGAAGGCTGGAAGCGCGATCATCCCGACGACGCCGAGCTGCTGGTGGCCCTGGGCCGGCTCTGCCAGAAGCAGCAGCTGTGGGGCAAGGCGCAATCCTTCCTGGAATCGGCGCTGAAGCTGTCCGACAGCGAGGCGCTGAAGGTTCGCGCGCATCGCGCGCTGGCCAGCCTGTTCGAGCATCTCGGCGACCAGGAGAAGGCCGCGCGCCATTACCGCGAAAGCGCGCTGGCGGCACAGCTCGGCTGAGGCAGGCGCTTCGCGCGCCGCAAACGCAAACGGCAGCCCTGGAGGCTGCCGTTTTGCATTGTCGGCCTCGGCCGGCCTCAGCGGTTCACCAGCGCCTTCGGCACCGACAGCGCCAGCAGGCCGCCCAGCACGCAGAACGCGGCCAGCATCACCATCCCCGCGTCGTTGCTGCCGGTGGCCTGCTTGAGCCAGCCGATCATGTAGGGGCTCAGGAAACCGGCCAGGTTGCCGATCGAGTTGACCAGGGCGATGCCGGCCGCCGCCGCGGTGCCGCCCAGGAAGGCGGTGGGCAGGCTCCAGAACAGCGGCAGGGTGGTGAGGATGCCGATCGTGGCGAGCGTGAGGCCGACCATCGCCAGCGCGGTCTGGTGCGCCCAGACCACCGACAGCAGCAAGCCGATCGCGCCCAGCGCGGCGGGCAGCGCGACGTGCCAGCGGCGCTCGCGGCGGCGGTCGGCGCTGCGCGCGATCAGGATCATGCCGACCACGGCGGCCGCGTAGGGGATCGCCGAGAGCAGGCCGATCGTGAACGAGTCGGTCACGCCGGTCGACTTGATGATGGTCGGCAGCCAGAAGCCCACGCCGTACAGCCCCATCACGAAGGAGAAGTAGATCAGCGCCATCAGCCACACGCGCGGGCTGGCCAGCACGCGGCCGATCGAATGGTCGTCCTTGAGCGCCTCCTCGGCCTGCACGTTGCGCGTGAGCAGCGCCTTTTCCTCGTCGCTCAGCCAGGCGGCCTTGGCGATGCGGTCCTCGAGCGCGGCCAGCACCAGCAGGCCGACCAGGATCGAGGGAATCCCCTCCAGCAGGAACAGCCACTGCCAGCCGGCCCAGCCGTTGCTGCCGTGGAAGGTCTTGAGGATATAGCCCGACACGGGGCCGCCGATCACGCCCGACAGCGCGATCGCGGTCATGAAGAAGGTGGTCATGCGCCCGCGCCGGTTGGCCGGGTACCAGTAGGTCAGGTAGAGGATCACGCCGGGGAAGAAGCCGGCCTCGGCCACCCCGAGCAGGAAGCGCATCACGTAGAACATCGCCGGCGTGGTGACGAACATCATCAGCGCCGAGATCAGCCCCCAGGTGATCATGATCCGCGCGATCCAGACGCGCGCGCCCACCTTGTGCAGGATGATGTTGCTGGGCACCTCGAACAGGAAGTAGCCGAAGAAGAAGATGCCGGCGCCCAGGCCGTAGACGGTGTCCGACAGGTTCAGGTCGGCGGCCATCTGCAGCTTGGCGAAACCGACGTTGACGCGGTCGAGGTAGGCGACCACGTAGCAGAGCATCAGGAGCGGCGCGAGCCGCCAGGTGACCTTCCTGTAGGTGGCCGTCTCGAACGCGGACGGCTGGCCGGGATAGGCCGGTGCGGTGCTTGCCATGGGTCGTCTCCTTGCGTTGTCTTGATTTTTGAGGTCCTGCCGGTGCTGCCGGTACCGCTTTGCCGGAAGGGCCGGGCGCATCGCGGCGCCGCGGTCTCCGCGCCGCTCAGATGCAGCGGCCGCCGTCCACCTCGAGGCAGGTGCCAGTGATGAACTCGGCTTCGTCCGAAGCCAGGTAGAGCGCCGCGTTGGCGATGTCCTGCGGGGTCGAGAGGCGGCCCAGCGGGATCGTCGCGAGAAAGCGCTGGCGGTTCTCGGGGGTGTCCTCGACGCCCATGAACTCGGTCATCAGGCCGGTCTCGCCGAGCACCGGGTTGATGCAGTTGACGCGGATCCGGTCGGCGCCGAGCTCGGCGGCGAGCGCCTTGCTGGCGGTGATCATCGCGCCCTTGGTGCTGTTGTACCAGACCAGTCCCGGGCGCGGCCGGATGCCGGCGGTGGAGGCGATGTTGACGAACACGCCGCCGCCGGCCTGGCGGAAATACGGCACCAGGGTCTGCACGCTCCAGAACAGGCTCTTCATGTTGACCGCGTAGACGCGGTCGTACTCGGCCTCGCCGACCTCCAGCACCGGCTTGTTGCGATGCGTGGTGCCGGCGTTGTTGACCAGGATGTGGACCTGGCGGAAATCCTCCAGCGTGGCGGCCAGCAGGGCGCGCCAGTCCTCGCCGCGCGAGACGTCGCCGGGCACCGCGATCGCCTTGCCGCCCGCCACCGCGATCTCGCTGGCCACGCGCTCGGCGGCCGCGCCGTTCAGGTCGTTGACCACCACGTTCGCGCCCTCGCGCGCGTAGGTTTTGGCGATGCCCTCGCCGAATCCCGAGCCGCCGCCCGTGACGATGGCTGTCTTGCCCGCAAGCCGCATGAATCGTCTCCTGTCTCGTGTCGATGATCGGAAGGCGCGCCGGCCTCGCCGCCGGGCGCCGCTTGAAACGTGCCGCGCCGCGTGCCGACTAGCCGTGCTTCAGCGCGATGGTCTTGAGCACGGTGAAGCCGTAGAGCGCCTCGAAGCCCTTCTCGCGCCCGTGGCCCGAGCGCCCGCTGCCGCCGAAGGGCAGCTCGACGCCGCCGCCCGCGCCGTAGTTGTTGACGAACACCTGGCCGGCGCGCACGCGCCGCGCGAGGCGCATCTGGCGCGCGCCGTCGCGGGTCCAGATGCCGGCCACCAGGCTGTAGGCGGTGCCGTTGGCGAGCGCCAGCGCTTCGTCTTCGTCGCGAAAGCGCATCGCGGCCAGCACCGGGCCGAACACCTCTTCCTGCGCGAGACGATGCCCGGGCGGCACGTCGCGCAGCAGGGTGGGCGCCTGGTAGAAGCCGCTTTCGGGCGCCTCCGGCACCACCTCGCCGTGCGCGGCCATGGCGATGCCGTCGTGCTGCGCGTCGGACAGGAAATCCCAGACGCGCTGCTGCTGTTTCGCGTTGATCAGCGGGCCGCAGTCGAGGTCGGCCAGGCCCGGGCCCACACGCAGCGCGTTGAAGGCGGTCGCGAGCCGGTCCAGCAGCGGCTCGTAGACGCCGTGCTCGATCAGCACGCGGCTGCCGGCCGAGCAGGTCTGCCCGCCGTTCTGCACGATCGCCGAGACCAGCACCGGCAGCGCCGCGTCGAGGTCGGCATCGGCGAACACGATCTGCGGGGACTTGCCGCCCAACTCCAGCGTGACCGGCACGTGGCGCTCGGCGGCGGCCTGCGCGACCAGCCGTCCGGTGTCGGGCGAGCCGGTGAAGGAGATGTGGTCGATGCCCGGATGCGCGGACAGCGCGGCGCCGGCCTCGTGGCCGTAGCCGGTCACGATGTTGAGCGCGCCGCCCGGCAGGCCCGCCTCGGCCGCCAGGCGCGCCACCAGCAGCAGCGACAGGCAGGCGTCCTCGGCCGGCTTGACCACGCAGGCATTGCCGGTGGCCAGCGCCGCGCCGACGCTGCGGCCGAAGATCTGCATCGGGTAGTTCCAGGGCACGATATGGCCGGTGACGCCGTGGGCTTCGCGGATCGTCAGCACGGTATAGCCGTTCTGGTAGGGCAGGGTCTCGCCGTGCAGCTTGTCGGCCGCGCCGGCGTAGAACTCGAAGTAGCGCGCCAGCGCCGCGGCGTCGGCGCGCGCCTGCTTGAGCGGCTTGCCGGTATCGCGGCATTCGAGCTGGGCGAGCGCCTCCTGCTGCTCGGCCACGCGCTGCGAGAGCCGGAACAGCAGGCGGCCGCGTTCGGCCGCGCTGGTGGCGCCCCAGGCGCCCTCGAAGGCACCGCGCGCCGCGCGCACGGCGGCGTCGATGTCGGCGGCGCTGCCGCGTGCCAGGCGCGCGAACGGCGCACCGTCGGACGGGTCGATCACGGCGATCGTCTCGCCGTTCGCGGGCGCGACCCATTCGCCCGCGATGAAGTGCCTTGCCTCTTCCATGCCTGCTCCTGGCTCCTGGGTATCGAGGTACGACCGAAGCTGCTGCGGATGCTGGGGCGGTGATGCATGGCAGGCCAGGCGCGGCGATCACGGCAGCCGCGGGGCCTGCATTTTGTTCGCGCCGCGGGCAAGTGTGCACCTAACTTCGCCGGAGCGCCATCGGGTGATTGGCTATAATGGCGGCTCTTCGCGGGGGCGAGATCGTTTGCGCCCCGTCCCGTTTTCCCATCGTCATGCAGAGAGCGCTCATGAGCTTCAGCAATGTTCCGGCCGGCAAGGATCTGCCGCACGATTTCAACGTCATCATCGAAATTCCGGCGCAAAGCGACCCGGTCAAGTACGAGGCCGACAAGGATCTCGGCCTGCTGGTGGTCGATCGCTTCGTCGGCACCGGCATGCGTTATCCGGTCAACTACGGCTTCATCCCGCAGACGCTGTCGGGCGACGGCGATCCGGTCGACGTGCTGGTGATCACCCCGTTCCCGCTGCTGGCCGGCTCGGTGGTGCGTTCGCGCGCGCTCGGCATGCTGCAGATGACCGACGAGTCGGGCGTCGACGCCAAGCTGATCGCCGTGCCGCACGACAAGGTGTGCCCGATGACGGCCAACCTCAAGTCGCTGGACGACGTGCCCGAGTACCTGAAGGACCAGATCAAGCACTTCTTCGAGCAATACAAGGCGCTCGAGAAGGGCAAGTGGGTGAAGGTCGACGGCTGGGCCGGCATCGAGGCCGCCCACAAGGAAATCTCGGAAGGCGTGGCCAACGCCCAGAAGTAAGCCCGCGTCGCGGCGCCGGGCCGGCGTGCCGAGAGGCCGCGCCGGGCTGCTGCCGCCGGCTTGCGCGAAACCGCGCGTGTCCCGTCTCGGGGCCGCGCGGTTTTTTCATGGGCGCGTGCCCGGTTAGCGGGTTCAGGCGGGTTCAGGCGGGTTCAGGCGCGCGGGGAGCGGGTGGTGCGGGAGCGGCGGGCGCGTTTGGGTGGGGTTGCGTCGAGTGCCGGTTCGGCCTGGACCTCGATGCCGACTTCGATCGCGGCCGGGCCGGCTTCGGGTGCGGTTGCAGCGAGGGGAGCCTGGGCGAGCGCTGCGTCGATGGCCATGTCGAGCGGCGTGACGGCGGGCTCGATTGCCTCGATTGCCTCGATCGCCTCGATCGCCTCGTCATCATCGACCGCGATCACGGCCGGCAGCACCGAATCCAGCGAACGCCGGCCGCCGGCCAGTTCGCGTTTCTGCGCGGGCGTCAGGCGCTTGACCCAGTATTCGGCGCGCGAGGCGCTGGAGCGGTCGGCCAGCTCGAACGAGGCCAGCACCGCGCGCGGCTTGCGCGAGCGCGTGTAGCGCGCGCCGGTGCCGTTGGCGTGCTGGGCGAAGCGGGCGTCGACGTCGGTGGTGATGCCGGTGTAGACGCTGCCGTCCTCGCATTCGATCAGATACAGGTACCAGGACATGGCGCGGCCGGGGAAGCGAAGCCGTCAGTGTCTCAGAAAAACCGCGCCGCGCGCCGGCGGCCTCATCGCGTGCCGCCGTCCTTGAAGGGATTGTGCTCGCGCAGCTCGTCCACGTAGGCGTGGATCTGCCCGGTCTCGCGCTTGAGGAAATCGCCCACCGCGTCCGAGAAGGCCGGGTGCGCTAGCCAGTGCGCCGAGTGCGTGACGGTCGGCATGAAGCCGCGCGCGAGCTTGTGCTCGCCTTGCGCGCCGCCCTCGAAGGCGCCGAGCTTCTCCTCGATGCAGAACTCGAGCAGCTGGTAGTAGGCGGTCTCGAAGTGCAGGCAGGGCACGTGTTCGAGCGCGCCCCAGTAGCGCCCGTAGAGCGTGCCGCCGCCGTCCTCGCCGCGCGCGTAGACGGCCAGCGCGCTGGCGATCGGCTTGCCTTCGGCCTCGGCGATCACCAGCAGCAGGTTCTCGGGCATGGTCTCGCCGATCCGGCGGAAGAAATCGAGGTTCAGGTACGGGCTCGAATGGTGCTCGCGATAGGTTTGCCGGTAGCAGCGCGAGAAGAAGCGCCAGTCGGCGTCGCTGGCGTCCTCGCCGCGCACGCGGCGGAAGCTGACACCGGCCTCGGCCACCTTGCGCCGTTCGGCGCGGATGTTCTTGCGCTTCTTCTGTTCGAGCGTGGCGAGGAAATCGTCGAAATGGCGATAGCCGTCGTTGAGCCAGTGGAACTGCACGCCCTCGCGCAGCATCATGCCCATCTCGGCCAGCAGGCCGGCTTCCTCGCCGGTCGGGAACAGCACGTGCAGCGAGGACACCTCGCTCTGCTCGGCCAGCGCCACCAGGGTGGCGGCGAGTTGGCGCCGCGCGCGCTCGTTGGCGGCGATCAGGCGCGTGCCCTGCACCGGCGTGAAGGGCACCGCGCAGAGCAGCTTCGGGTAATAGGGCACGCCATTGCGCTGGTAGGCGTCGGCCCAGGCCCAGTCGAACACGTACTCGCCGTACGAATGCTGCTTGGCATAGACGGGCGAGGCCGCCACCAGCGCGCCCGTGTCGGCCTCGCTCAGGGTGAGGAAATTCGGCGACCAGCCGGTCTCGCCGACCGCGCAGCCGGTGGCGTGCAGCGCGGCGAGGAATTCGTGGCGCAGGAAGGGCGTGGGATGCGCCTGTCGAGCCAGCAGGGCGTTCCACTCGCCGGCATCCACTTCCAGCGGAGAGCTCAGGAGCCCCATGCGATAATCGATGCGTTCGTGTTTCAACCGTCTGAGATCCGTTTCGATCGGCATGCGCGCGACAGGCGCGGCGCGCCGTTGATGCGCCCGGAGGCATTCGTCACGCGGCCCGCCCGGCCGCGCAGGTTCCGTCATGAAAACCCGTATCGCTCTTGCCCAACTGAACGTCACCGTCGGCGATTTCGCCGGTAACGTCGTCCGCCTCGTCGAGGCCGCGCGTGCCGCGCACAAGGATGGTGCGCAGCTGCTGGTCGCGCCGGAGCTGGCCTTGTCGGGCTACCCGCCCGAGGACCTGCTGCTGCGTCCGGCCTTCTTCGCGGCCGCTGCCGAGGCGCTGGCCGAGCTGGCGGCGCGCCTGGCGCCGCTGGAAGGCCTGGCGGTGCTGGTCGGCCATCCGCTGCGCGAGTCCAGCGCCGATGGTAATGCAAACCGCCCGATCGAGCGCGGCGCCGCCCCCGTCGGCACCTACAACGCCGCCTCGCTGATCGTCGGCGGCAAGGTGGTGGCGACCTATCGCAAGCAGGACCTGCCCAATACCGAGGTGTTCGACGAGAAGCGCTATTTCGCGACGGATCCGCAACCCTGCGTGTTCGAGCTGAACGGCACCCGGTTCGGCATCGTGATCTGCGAGGACGTCTGGCACGCCTCGGCCGCCCAGCTCGCCAAGGCGGCCGGCGCCGAGGTGCTGCTGGTGCCGAACGGCTCGCCGTATCACATGAACAAGGACGCGGTGCGCGTCGACATCCTGCGCGCGCGGATTCGCGAGACCGGCCTGCCGATGGTCTATGTGAACCTGGTCGGCGGCCAGGACGAACTGGTGTTCGACGGCGGCTCCTTCGTGCTCGACGGCGCGGGCGAGCTGGTGGCGCGCATGGCGCAGTTCGAGGAAGGGCACGCGATCGTCGAGTTCGAGGGCGCGCGGCCGCTGCCCGGCGAGATCGCGCCGGCGCTGTCGACCGAGGCCCAGGTCTATCGCGCGCTGGTGCTCGGGGTGCGCGACTACATCGGCAAGAACGGTTTCCCCGGCGCGCTGATTGGCCTGTCGGGCGGCGTCGATTCGGCCCTGGTGCTGGCGGTGGCCTGCGACGCGCTCGGGCCCGATCGGGTGCGCGCGGTGATGATGCCCTCGCGCTACACGGCCGATATCTCGACCACCGACGCGGCCGACATGGCGCGTCGCGTCGGCGTGCGCTACGACGAGATCGCGATCGCGCCGATGTTCGACGCGTTCCGCGCCTCGCTGGCCGCCGAGTTCGCCGGCCGCGAGGAAGACGCGACCGAGGAGAACATCCAGGCGCGGATTCGCGGCACGCTGCTGATGGCGCTGTCGAACAAGTTCGGCTCGATCGTGCTGACCACCGGCAACAAGAGCGAGATGGCGGTCGGCTACTGCACGCTTTACGGCGACATGGCGGGCGGCTTCGCGGTGATCAAGGACATCGCCAAGACCCTGGTCTATCGTCTCTGCCACTACCGCAACGCGGCCGCCGAGTTCGGCAGGCTGGCGGTGATCCCGGAGCGGATCCTCACGCGCGCCCCCTCGGCCGAGCTGCGCGAGAACCAGACCGACCAGGACAGCCTGCCGTCCTACGACGCGCTCGACGCGATCATGCGCATGTACATGGAGGAGGACCGGCCGCTGGCCGAGATCGTCGCGGCCGGTTACGACGAAGCCGACGTGACGCGCGTCACGCGCCTCATCAAGATCAACGAATACAAGCGGCGCCAGGCGCCGATCGGGATCCGCGTCACGCACCGCGCGTTCGGCCGCGACTGGCGCTACCCGATCACCTCGCGCTTCACGGAACGCATCGACTGATGGGGCGTCGCGCGTAGAATCCGTCCAGGACGTCCCCTTACCCGGAGCATCATCATGAAACGCATTACCGCCATCATCAAACCGTTCAAGCTCGACGAAGTGCGCGAGGCGCTCGCCGAGGTCGGCCTGACGGGCCTCACCGTGACGGAAGTGAAGGGCTTCGGCCGCCAGAAGGGTCATACCGAGCTCTATCGCGGCGCCGAATACGTGGTCGACTTCCTGCCCAAGATGAAGATCGAGGTGGTGGTGGCGGCCGACCAGGTCGACCAGGTGATCGACGCAGTGATCGGCGCGGCGCGCACCGGCAAGATCGGCGACGGCAAGATCTTCGTGTCCGACGTCGAGCGCGTGATCCGCATCCGCACCGGCGAGGAGAACGAAGCGGCGGTCTGAGCGCCGTTTTCGTGACGGCTCGCGCGCTGCCGCGCGGCGAGCCGGTTTCGGCATGGCCCGGGTTCGCCGGGCCATTGTCGTTTACGGCGACGGCCGGCGCGAGGCCGGTGTTCGTCGTCGGGGATTCCATCAAGTTGCGCGCGCACCAAATAAAAAACGGTGCGATACCCCTTCGGGTACCGCACCGATACGCGCCTCTCGCAGCAGCGTGAAACTCGATGTCTTGTAATGCCTGATGCGTCTCGCGACGATCAGAACAGGTGCTGGATACCTGCGTAGACGCCGGTCTGCGAACCGCCAGCCTTCGGGTTGCCGGTCGAAACCGCCGTGCCCGCCGGGTTGGCGTTCAGGCCGAAGTTGGCCGTCTTGCTGTTGCGCAGCGTGGCAGCCTGCAGGTCGAGCAGGGTGCGCTTGGACAGGTTGTACGAACCGCCGATCGTGTAGATCGTGGCATTGCCGCCGCCGTTGTTGGCGTTCACGTGGTAGACCGCCGCGATCAGCGCTGCCGCCGGCGTGGCTTGCCACGTCACGCCGCCCCAGACCTGCTGCGTCGTCGTGATGCCGTTGTTGGCGGCCGGTGCGCCGTCAGCGTGCGACGACTGGTACGAAGCCTGCAGCTTGAACGGGCCGAGGAACACGTTCGCACCCGCGAAGTATTCGCGCGAGTAGTTGAACACGTCGTCGAGCTTGCCGTTGGCCGGATCGCGCGCTTCGTCGTACAGGCCGCGCAACTGGAACAGCGAGTTCGTGTAGGTCAACTGCAGACCGGCGCTGCGGCCCTGGTTGGTGGTGCCGTTGCCGTTGAAGTTGGTGGCGTTCGACAGCGCGTACTGGCCGTAGGCGTCGAAGCCGTAGATGTTCGGCGACTGATACGAAATGTTGTTGCTGGTCTTGTTCCAGTTACGGCCACGCACCAGCGAGGCGGTCGACCAGTTCGACTGACCGAACGGATCGAAGTCCCACACGCCGTTGGCGATCGCGAGTTCGCGACCCAGCAGCAGGGTACCGTAGGCGTCGTTCGAGATACCGACCGTCGCGAAACGATCCCAGATCGTGCCGCTCGAGCCCATGCCGCCGGTCATGGTGTTGAACGCACCTTCGAGGTGGAACAGCACCTTGTAGCCGCCGCCGAGGTCCTCGACACCCTTGATGCCCCACAGGCTGGTGCCCCAGTCACCGCTTTCCGCGCGGATCGTGTGGCCGGCCTGGCCGCCGTTCAGGTATTCGAGCCCTGCGTCCAGGCGACCGTACAGCGTCACGCTGCTTTGCGCCTGCGCTGCCACCCCGGCAGTCATCAATGCTGCCGCGAGCAATGCTTTCTTCATCATCTCCTCCATACCCTGTCAAAAAGTCAACCCACCAACTGCGCAAGATGCCGGATGCGCAATGCATCCGGTCAACATGGGATAACCAGGGAGACCACCTGCGGCTGCCGGGTAGGCTGGCGCGTTTCTTGTGCGGACGAACCGTTTTGCAGGCCGTTTTGCCGATCGGGCAAGCCGGGGGTCTCCTGTGTCATGAAGTCAAACTACATTTCATGACTTTCGTTTTGCTACTTTGGTTACTAATTTAGCAAAAATACACTTTCGTGGCGACGAAAATCGTTGTTTGACTAGCTGGTGTCGCCAAATTGCCATAATGACGGGGCGCGACCGTTCCGGGAGGGGTCGGAAACATGCCGCAAAGGCTTGCTGCACAAGGCGTTCACGGTTTCCGGGAGGGGGGGTCAAGGATTGCCACTATTGACGCGATGACACGACCGGCGTACCTCGGCGAGAGGCCGAATTCGTTAGCTATCCGTAAAAGAATGACCGGATAGTGGGAGTGTCGGGCTCGTTTGTTTACTTCGTTTTTCTAAACAAATGCGATGCCGCGGCGGTTTGCGCGAGGCAAGCGCGGAGAAGGGGGAGGTGGAGGTCGGGAAGCGCGATGCGTCGATCGCATCGGTAACGAAAAGAAGGGCGGGAGACTGCCGGCACCGCGCCATGCGATGCCGGCCAGGGAAAGGGGCGATTACTTCAGGCTGCCCGACAGGAACTGCTTGAGGCGTTCGCTGCGGGTATTGCCGAACACCTCGGCCGGCGCGCCTTCTTCCTCGACGCGGCCCTGGTGCAGGAACATCACGTGGTTCGAGACGTTGCGCGCGAAGCCCATCTCGTGCGTCACCACGATCATGGTCCGGCCTTCCTCGGCCAGCTTCTGCATCACCTTCAGCACCTCGCCCACCAGCTCCGGATCGAGCGCCGAGGTGGGCTCGTCGAACAGCATCACGTCGGGCTGCATGGCCAGCGCGCGGGCGATCGCCACGCGCTGCTGCTGGCCGCCGGAAAGATGCGAGGGATACTGCTTCTCGAGGCGCGGCGCGAGGCCCACCTTCTCGAGATATTCGCGGGCGCGTTCCTCGGCCTCGCGGCGCGACAGCTTCAGCACGTTCACCGGCGCCTCGATCACGTTCTCGAGCACGTTCATGTGCGACCACAGGTTGAAGTGCTGGAACACCATCGCCAGCTTGGTGCGCACGCGCTGCAGTTGCCTGGTGTCGGCCGCCTTCAGCGCGCCGCCCTTGTCCTTCGCGGTGCGCACCTCTTCGCCGTCGACGAAGATGCGCCCGGCGTTCGGTTGTTCGAGGAAGTTGATACAGCGCAGCATGGTGCTCTTGCCCGAGCCGGACGAGCCGATCACGCTGATCACGTCGCCGGCGTGGGCCTTCAGCGACACGCCCTTGAGAACTTCGTTGCTGCCGTACTGCTTGTGGAGATCGTCGACGAAAAGCTTGTGCATCTGGGAATTCATCAGGAGTCCTCGCGCCGTTTATTTGCCTTGCGGGCGCAGGTAGGCGAGCCAGCGTCGCTCGGCCTGGCGGAACAGCCACACGAGCGTAAACGAGATCGCGAGATAGAGGAGCGCGGCGATGCCGAACGCGTGGAACGACATGTAGGTCGCCGAATTGACGTCGCGCGCGATCTTGAGAATGTCGGGCACGGTGGCCGTGAACGCCACCGTGGTGGCGTGCAGCATCAGGATCACTTCGTTGCTGTAGAGCGGCAGCGCGCGGCGCAGCGCCGAAGGCAGGATCACGCGGCGATACAGCGTGAAGGTCGACATGCCGTAGGCGCGCGCGGCCTCGATCTCGCCATAGGCCGTCGACTTGATCGCGCCGGCGAAGATCTCGGTGGTGTATGCGCAGGTGTTCAGCGTGAAGGCCAGCAGCGTGCAGTGCATGCCGTCGCGGAAGAACTGGTTGAGCATGGTGGTGTCGCGCACCACCTGCAGGCTGTAGAGGCCGGTGTAGCAGAGCAGCAGCTGCACGTAGAGCGGCGTGCCGCGGAACACGTAGGTGTAGAGCCACACCGAGCCCGACAGCCAGCGCCGCTTGGACACGCGCGCGCAGGCGAGCGGCACCGACAGGCAGAAGCCCAGCCCGATCGACACCACCAGCAGCCACAGCGTGATCGCCACGCCGGTGAAGCGGTACCCGTCCGTATACAGGTAGTTGCGCCAGTATTCCTGAATCAGCTCGATCATAGTTCCGCCTTGCGCACACCCGTGGAGTAGCGCTTTTCCAGCCACATCAGCACGAAGTTCGAGATCGTCGTGATCGCGAGGTAGATGGCCCCCGCGAGCAGCGTGAAGAAGAAGAAACGCAGCGTGCCCTTGCCGGCGTCCTGCGAGGCCTTGACCACGTCGGCCAGGCCGATGATCGACACCAGCGCGGTGGACTTGACCAACACCTGCCAGTTGTTGCCGATGCCGGGCAGCGCGAAGCGCATCATCTGCGGGAACATCACGCGCGTGAACACCTGCCAGCTGCTCATGCCGTAGGCGGCGCCGGCTTCCAGCTGGCCGCGCGGCACCGACAGGAAGGCGCCGCGGAAGGTTTCGGTGAAGTAGGCGCCGTAGATGAAGCCCAGCACCAGCACGCCGGCGGCGAACGGGTCGATGTCGATCTGGTCCCAGCTCATCAGGTCGGTGAGCTGGTTCAGCCAGATCTGGATGCTGTAGAACAGCAGCAGCATCAGCACCAGGTCGGGCACGCCGCGGATCAGCGTGGTGTAGAGCGTGCCGATGCCGTTCGAGAAGCGGTTGCGCGAGAGCTTCGCGCCGGCGCCGAGCAGGCCCAGGATGAACGACAGGATCAACGACAGCACCGCGAGCTTGACGGTCTGCCAGGTGCCGGAAAGTATCAGCGGGCCGTAGCCTTGGAGAAACATATGTGGTCCTCGGCGGCGCGTCGTATGCGCCGCGAAAGACGCGTGCCGCGTATCGGGCGGCACGCCCCGTGCGTGTGGGTCGGGCCGTCCGGTGATTCCGCCGGGCGGCGTGCGACTTCTTCCTGCCAGGGCGGCCGCCGTGCACGCTCGGCGCGCGGCGGCCGCCCTGGCCGAAACGTGGTTACTTCGCCGAATACACGCTGAACGAGAAGTACTTGTGCGACAGCCTGTCGTACGTCCCGTCCTGGTGCATCGTGGCGAGGGCGGCGTTGATCTTCGCCTTCAGGTCCGTGTCCTCCTTGCGCAGGCCGATCGCGGTGCCGTCCCCGATGGTCTTCGGGTCCTTCACCTCGGGGCCTGCCCAGGCAAAGCCCTTGCCGCGCGGCGTGCGCAGGAAGCCGTAGTCGGCCTGCAGCTCGTCCTGCAGCGCGGCGTCGAGCCGGCCGGTGCCCAGGTCGGCATAGACCTGGTCCTGGTTCTGGTACGGCACGATCGTCACGCCCTGGGTTTCCCAGTAGGTCTTCGCGTAGGTTTCCTGCGTCGAACCCTGCTCGACGCCGACCGTCTTGCCCTTGAGCGAGGCCACCGTCGGCAGCAGCGGCGAGCCGGCCTTGGCGATCATGCGCGCGGGCGCGTCGTACAGCTTGTCCGAGAAGTCGATCTGCTCGCGGCGCTTGTCGGTGACGGTGAGCGACGAGACGATCACGTCGAACTTGCGGGCCTTCAGCGCCGGGATGATGCCGTCGAGATCCTGGGCCACCCAGGTGCAGCGCACGGCGATCCGGGTACAGATCTCGCGAGTCAGGTCGACGTCGAAGCCGACGATGTCGCCGTTCTTCGCGACCGACTCGAACGGCGGATAGCTGGCATCGACACCGATCCGGACCGTTTTCCATTCCTTCGCGAAGGCGCCGCCCGCCATCAGGGCGAGCGCTGCGCACAGGGCGAGCTTGTTCATCAGTTTCCTCTTGCGGCTGCTGCTTGCCGGCCCGTTCGTCTCGCGCGCCGGCCCTATTCTAGGTAGCCAAAATTCGGCCTCGGCGGCTTCGGCGAACGGTCGGGCGGGGCCCGGCCGGCCAAAAGCGCGGTATTTTACCCGAGCCGGCGGCGCGCAAGCTCGAATTACGGCTCGGATCGTTGCGCATCCCGTCGCGAGGCGCAATCGGGGGCGACACGGGCAGGCGGCGCGGTGCCGGTGGGCGCCGCGCGGGACAGGCAGGCTCGGGCGATGGCGATCGTACCGCGGCGCGGGCGGCGGCAACTGTCAACAATGATGTCGGGGGAGGGCAGCGAGGGGCGGGGCAACGCAGGGGGGACGACGAGCCCGCGCGGGACGCGGACGTGTGAAGCGGGCGCGCAAGGCGCCGTGAGGCAAGGCAGGACCGGGGCCCGGCGAGCAGGCCCCGGCGAATGGCTCGCGATGCCGGCGGCACCGCGAGCCGGCCACGCCGGCGCTTATTGCGCGGCGGCCGAAGCGGCTGCCGGCTTGGCGGCCTGGTGATGGCCCCAATGCGCCTTCATCTTGTCGTGGCGCGCCTTCATCTTCGCGAACTGCTGCTTGAGCGCGGTGCTGACCTGGGTCTTCTGCTGGTCGTTCAGGCCGTCGTAGAAGGCCAGCCAGGCCTTCTCGGTCTGCTCGTGCAACTGGCGGTTCTGTTCGCCGATCTGGTGGCGAGCGGCCGCCAGCGCGTCGAGGTCGAGGATCGGCTGGTTCTGCGCGGCCTCGAACTGCGAGCGGCCCTGTTCGAAGTTCTGGCGCATCGCCTCGCGGTTCTGCTTGGCGGTGGCCTCGGCGGCCTGGTATTGCTGCTCCTGTGCCGGCGTCAGCTTGAGCTGGTCGTGCAGGCGCTTGAACACCTCCATCGGGCCGCCGTGGTGCCAGTGGTGATGCATGCCCGGGCCGCCTTGCGGGCCGGCCGGGTCGGCCGCGCGGGCGGCGGCGCCGAACGAAAGGGCCAGTACGGTAGCGGCAGCGATAGCCACGAGAGACGTCTTCTTATACATTGCGATGACTCCTGGTCGAATGAGTGGAGCGACCGGCGGGGCGGGCCTTCGGGCCGCCGCCGTCCGTATCGGTAAGACGCAGCGTAGCCAAGCGCCCCGCCCGTCGTGTTACCTCCACCCTGCCCGCGGTTACCATGCATTACATCCGGCTTGCGCGGTAATTCCCAGTAACCCATTCGCGCCTTTGTTTCAGTCGGCTTCCTCAACCCGCACGATAAAATCCACGCCATGACTACCCAGATCCTCATCGTCGACGACGACCAAGAACTGCGCGACCTGCTGCGCGACTATCTCGTGCGCCAGGGCATGGAAGTATCGGTGCTGCACGACGCGGCCACCCTGGAGAAGCGCCTGGAGCGCGAGCGTCCCGACCTGATCGTGCTCGACCTGATGATGCCGGGCGTCGATGGCCTGACCGCGCTGCGCCAGTTGCGCGCGGCCGGCGACGACATCCCGGTGATCATGCTGACCGCGCGCGCCGACGACGTCGACCGCATCGTCGGCCTCGAGCTCGGCGCCGACGACTACCTCGGCAAGCCCTTCAACCCGCGCGAGCTGCTGGCCCGCGCCCAGGCGGTGCTGCGCCGGCGCCGCGCCACGCCCTCGGCGGCCGCGCCCGAGCAGCGCGAACCCTATGCGTTCGGCCGCTTCGTGCTCGACTTCCAGGCGCGCACGCTGTCGGTCGACGGCAAGCCGGCCACGCTGTCGAGCAGCGAATTCGCGCTGCTGAAGATCTTCGTCAACAACGCGCTGCGCACGCTGACGCGCGAGCGCCTGCTCGAACTGCTGCACGGCCCGGAATACGACGGCACCGACCGCGGCATCGACGTGCAGGTGTGGCGCCTGCGGCGGATCCTCGAAAGCGATCCGTCCACGCCGCGCTTCATCCAGACGGTGCGCGGACGCGGCTACGTGTTCGTGCCCAACGGCGAGGCCCATGCGCAGACCCATTGATTCGCTGTTCGGGCGGCTCGCGCTGCTGGTGGTGGGCGTGCTGCTGCTGTCCCACTTCGCGTGGTACCTGGCGATCCGCTTCGACCGCAACGAGACGCAGATGCGCTACGCGGTGGAGGAGGCGGCCTTCCTGGTGGACGCGGTGCGCCAGCACGAGGAACGCACGCCCGACCAGCCGCTGCCCTCGCGCGTGCGGATCGTGCCGCCGGACAGCGCGGACGTGCCGCGCGAGGAGCCGGACCTGCCGCCGCCGCCCAAGCGTTTCCTGGAGGATCTGCGCGATCGCATGCCGCCCGGCACCGAGGTGCGCTTCGGCACGCCCGGCAGGCCGCCCGTGCTGTGGGTGAAGGAGCCTCACGACGCCAACTGGATCGTGGTGCCGGCGCAGCCGCTGCATGCGCGCCGCTCGCGCGACCGCATGCTGCTGTGGCTGGCGATGATCTTCTCGGCCGCCGTGATGGCGGCCCTGTTCGCCGCCTGGCAACTGCAGCAGCCGCTGCGCTCGCTGGCGCGCGCGGTCGGCCGCTTCGGCCGCGGCATGACGGTGCCGCCGGTGCGCGAGAAGGGGCCGCGCGAGCTGCGCCAGCTCACCCGCGGCTTCAACCAGATGGTGGAGCAGGTGTCGCGCGCCGAGAACGATCGCGCCGTGATGCTGGCCGGCGTCGCGCACGACCTGCGCACGCCGCTGGCGCGCATGCGCCTGCGCGCCGAGATGATGGACGACGCGCGCCTGCGCGACGGCGTGGTGCGCGACGTGGACTCGATGTCCCACATCGTCGACCAGTTCCTGGTGTTCGCCAACGGCGGGGCCGATCGCAGCGAGGTGGTCGAGGTCGATCCGACCTGCGAGCGGATCGCGCGCACCTATCGCGCGGTCGCGCCGAACGCGCAGCCGGTCGAGATCGCGCTGGCGGCCGGGCCGGGCTTCCGCCTGCCGACCGCCACGCTCGACCGGATCCTCTCCAACCTGCTCGACAACGCCCATGCCTACGGCGCGCCGCCGGTGCGCATCGCCACCGAGCGCGGCGCCGAGGGTTACGTGCTGACGGTCAGCGACGGCGGCAAGGGCATCGCGCAGCGCGACCTGGCCGACGCGACGCGGCCCTTCGTGCGGCTCGACCCGGCGCGCGGCGGCAATGGCCACAGCGGGCTGGGCCTGGCGATCGTCGAGCGGCTGGTGCAGCGCACCGGCGGCCAGTGCCGGATCGGCAACCAGGAGCAGGGCGGGCTGCGCGTCGAGATGGTGTTTCCGTTCGACGTGGTGCCGAAGCCGGAGCGCGAGCACGTGGGCGCATGAGCGGCGCCCGGCCGGCCCCGGCGGCGTGATGCCGTTGCGGCAAGCCAAATAAAAACCCCGGCGATGCCGGGGTTGTCCTGCCGCGCCACGCGCGCGGCAGGAGATCGAATCACGCCGCCGACGGCGCGGCCGAAGCCGCGCGCCGTGCCGCGCTCACTCGCCGAACAGCGAGCCGAGCGTCTCGGCCGCGTGGCTGTCGATCGTGTTGTAGGTGACGCTGGTCGCCTCGAAGATATACAGCGTGGTGTACTTGCCGAGCCGCTCGAGGATCTCGTCCTGCAGCGACTCCGGCACCACGTTCATGTTCAGATACCACGCGGTCGACGACAGCCGCGCCTGGAATGTGCCGTATTCCTGCATCAGCGTATAGAAAGCATCCGCGTCCTGATCCCGGCACACGATAACCAGATTTCCTGCCATTCAGCCCTCCTGCCTGTGACGTTCGTTCTTGCGTAGCAGCCTTGATCATACCTGCTTAGTCGCCGCCGCTCGCCGGCGGTTCGTTTTGTATTCGCGCGGCGCGACGGCGGCGGCCGGCGCCCGCGCGTGTTGCGTTCGCGCCCCGGCGGGTTTCCCCGCATCCCGGATCGCGGCATAATTCGCCCTTGCGCCGTGTCACGCGCGTTGCATCCCGCTTGCGACTTCTTTCAAATTCCCCGCATTCCACCCGTGAATTCCTTCGATTTGGGTGATGTTTGCCTGCGATTGGCGGGGGATGCCTTCATGTTGCGTACCGGAAGCTTGTGCCTGTCACAGGGGTTGTAGTAGTGTCGTGCCGTCGTCGCGCCCGGCCCTTTTTGGGCGGGCCCGGGATGGGTGAGCGAGCGGGGCTGCGGTAGCCGACGCTCGGGATTGTCCAGTCATAAGCAAACACCGCAATGCGCCTTACCATGAGTCACGAACGCATGCTGGCCTCAAATTTCGCTTCGAACGGCCATGCCGGGGAGGGTGCCTGATGGATTTTGGTTTCAATCCGAACCGGATCGCGAACGCCTCGGCGTGGCGCGTGCTGCCCAATCGCTGGGACTTCATCGCCTTTCCGCTGATCCTCTGCGTGATCGCGATGGCGGCGGTGGGCTTCCACGAGACCATGGCGCCGATCGGCACGCTCAGCACCCAGAAGATCTCGCTCGATCCCGCCAACCTGCCCGAATACGCGCTGCGCACCACGCTGCGCATGCTCGCGGCGATGGTCGCCTCGCTGGTGTTCACGCTGGTCTACGGCACGCTGGCGGCCAAGAGCCGCCGCGCCGGCATGGTGCTGGTGCCGATCCTCGACATCCTGCAGTCGGTGCCGGTGCTCGGCTACATCTCGTTTACGGTGACCTTCTTCCTGGCGCTGATCCCGAGCCGCGTGGCCGGCGCCGAGCTGGCCGCGATCTTCGCGATCTTCACCAGCCAGGCCTGGAACATGACCTTCAGCTTCTACCAGTCGCTGCGCACGGTGCCGCGCGACCTGGACGAGGTCTCGCGCGGTTTCCACCTGACCACCTGGCAGCGCTTCTGGAAGCTCGAGGTGCCGTTCTCGATGCCGGGCCTGATCTGGAACATGATGATGTCGATGTCGGGCGGCTGGTTCTTCGTGGTGGCCTCCGAAGCCATCACGGTGGGCAACCACTCCATCATCCTGCCGGGCATCGGCGCCTACCTGGCGCAGGCGATCTCGGACAAGAACGTCGGCGCGATCGGCTGGGTGATCCTGGCCATGACGGTGGTGATCCTGGCCTACGACCAGTTGCTGTTCCGCCCGCTGGTGGCCTGGGCCGACAAGTTCCGCATGGAGAACACCAGCTCGGGCGACGCGCCCGAATCCTGGCTGCTCGACCTGGTGCGCCGCACGCGCCTGATCCACCAGTTGCTGGTGCCGGCCGGCTGGCTGCTGGCGCGCGCCGCGCGGTTGCCGTTCCGGCTGCCCTCGTTCGACGCCTCGCGCTTCGCGCTGCCGCGCGTCGAGAAGCAGGCCTCGCGCGCGGCCGACATCGGCTGGGCGATCCTGGTGCTGATCGGCACCGCCTACGTGGTGTGGCGCGTGGTGAGCTTCGTGGCCACCGGCGTGACGCTGGCCGAGGTCGGCCATGTGTTCCTGCTGGGCCTGGCCACGCTGCTGCGCGTGCTGGTGCTGATCGCGATCGCCTCGCTGGTGTGGGTGCCGATCGGCGTGTGGATCGGCCTGCGCCCGGCGCTGGCCGAGAAGGCCCAGCCGATCGCGCAGTTCCTCGCCGCGTTCCCGGCCAACCTGCTGTTCCCGGTGTTCGTGATCGTGATCGCGCGCTTCCACCTGAACCCGGACATCTGGCTGTCGCCGCTGATCGTGCTCGGCACCCAGTGGTATATCCTGTTCAACGTGATCGCCGGGGCGACCTCCTATCCCAACGACTATCGCGAGGCCGCCACCAACTTCCGCATCCGCGGCTGGCAATGGTGGCGCCAGGCGATCCTGCCCGGCATCTTCCCCTACTACGTGACCGGTGCGATCACCGCCTCGGGCGGCGCCTGGAACGCCAGCATCGTCTCCGAGCTGGTGCAGTGGGGCGACACCAAGATCCAGGCGCACGGCCTCGGCGCCTATATCTCCGAGATGACCGCCGCCGGCGACTATCCGAAGATCATCATGGGCATCACGGTCATGTCGCTGTTCGTGACCCTGTTCAACCGCCTGTTGTGGCGCCCGCTGTACGCCTACGCCGAAGCGAAGCTGCGGCTCGACTGAGACTCATTGAGAGCGAAACGCGATGCAAAACCAGAATGCTGTCCAGACGCCGCCGGCGCCGCCGCGCCTGGGTGACGAGATCCTGAACGTCAAGGACGTCAGCCGCGGCTTCAACAAGACGCAGGGCGAGCTGCTCGTGCTCGACGGGGCCAACCTGTCGCTGCGCGAGGGCGAGATCGTCGGCCTGCTGGGCCGTTCGGGCTCGGGCAAGTCGACCCTGCTGCGCATCATCGCCGGGCTGATCGAGCCGACCGGCGGCGAGGTCACCTACCTCGGCAAGCCGCTGAGCGGCCCCGCCGAGGGCGTGGCGATGGTGTTCCAGACCTTCGCGCTGTTCCCCTGGCTGACCGTGCTGCAGAACGTGGAAGCGGGCCTGGAGGCGCTCGGCGTGGCCGCTCGCGAGCGGCGCGAGCGCGCGCTCGCGGCGATCGACCTGATCGGCCTGGACGGTTTCGAGAACGCCTATCCGCGCGAGCTGTCGGGCGGCATGCGCCAGCGCGTCGGCTTCGCGCGCGCGCTGGTGGTCGACCCGACCATCCTGCTGATGGACGAGCCGTTCTCGGCGCTCGACGTGCTGACCGCCGAGACGCTGCGTACCGACCTGCTCGACCTGTGGACGCAGGGCAGGATGCCGATCAAGTCGGTGCTGATCGTCACGCACAACATCGAGGAAGCGGTGTTCATGTGCGACCGGATCCTGGTGCTGTCGTCGAACCCGGGGCGTGTGATCGCCGAGATCAAGGTGCCGTTCAAGCATCCGCGCAATCGCCTGGACCCGGCCTTCCGCAAGCTGGTGGACGACATCTACGCGAAGATGACGGCGCGCCAGACCGGCGAGGCCACCAAGAAGGGTCTCGATTCGGGCAGCTGGCTGCCGCGCGTGTCGACCAACCTGATGGCCGGCCTGATCGAGACGCTGGCCGCGCCGCCGTACCACGGCCGCGCCGACATGCCGGAAATCGCGCGCTCGCTGCATCTCGAGGTGGATGATCTGTTCCCGATCGCCGAAGTGCTGCAGCACCTGGGCTTCGCCGACGTGCGCGAGGGCGACGTGTTCCTGACGCCGCCGGCGCGCGTGTTCGCCGAGTTCGGCACGCAGGAGCGCAAGATGATGTTCGCCGATCACCTGCTGCGTCACGTGCCGCTGGCGGCGCGGATCAAGAAGGTGCTCAACGAGCGGCCCGGCCATCGCGCGCCGCGCGTGCGCTTCGAGCAGGAGCTGGAGGATTTCCTGTCGGACAGCGCGGCCGAGGAGACGCTCGACGCGGTGATCGACTGGGGGCGTTATGGGGAGATCTTCTCGTATAACGACCAGACGGAGATCTTCAGTCTGGAGGATGTGGAGTCTTGAGGGTGGTGGGTGGGTGCCGGGGATGGGCATCCATCGTGAAGCCGAGGTGTGAGGGGTAGTGAGAAAGGCGCGATCGATCATCGCGCCTTTTTTGTTTTGTTGAATCAGGTCAAAAAAATTTCGACCCGAAGAGTGACGGCATCAAAGTGGAACAACCCGCTTGATGGCATTTTCACGAAGGGCTTCGATGGTGCGGCAGCGGGCTGTTGCCGATGTCCTCCTAGCGTGTTGCGACGCCGCTGCGCGTCTATCGCGCAATCCTTTCCAATGCCTTTCGGGCGGGGATTTCCTTGATCTCCCGATGTCATTAGAATCCTCAGACAAGTGAAGCCGGGGAGCCGTCCCCGCGAGAGAGCAGGCCGTGATGAGGCCGACAACAAGATGGGTAACGAATGAACGTGACCGATTTGACTCAGGCCATTCAGGGCGGACTGATTCAGCAAGATCGGCTGGTCAAGACGGACATTCCGTCGCTGCCGGCCAACACCATGGTGCCGTGTCGTGTCCTGGCCGCGTCGGAACTCGGGCGTGACTTCAGCGTGACGCTCGACATGATCTCGACGGCTGGTGACGTCGAACTCAAGGCGGTGATCGCGCAGCCGATGAGCTTGTGGATCCAGCAGGCGGACAAATCCTATTTACCGATCAACGGCTATGTGCATACCGCGCGACGCCTCGGTGCAGACGGCAGTTTTACTGCCTATCAGTTGGTTTTCGCGTCGTGGATGCATTTCCTGCGATTCCGCAGCGACATGCGCTATTGGCAAGATCGGAGCGTCGACGCAATCATCACCGACGTATTCAATCAGCATCCGCAAGCCCAAGGCAATTTCCAGTTTGCCTTGTCGAAAGCGTTGCCATCGCGGTCGTATTGCCGCCAGAGCGAATCCGACTGGAATTTCGTCCATCGACTGATGGAAGAGGAAGGGTTGTTCGGGGCTTGGCGGCAAAGTAAAGACGGTAAGTCGCATATGCTCGTCGTGACGGACGATATTCATTCGCTCGAACCAGTATCGTCGAGTCCGGTCCAGTTCTATCGATCGGGCACCGGCAGCGAGGTCGACGCGTTCACTCAGTGGAGCGGCTCCCGGACCTTGCAGAGCACGACCCATACGACGCGCACGTTCGACTACAAGACACCATCGACCGCTGCCAATCCGAAAGAAACGACATTGCCGACGATGGCCGGCCAAGGAGCACTACCCGAGCAAGCCGAAGTCTACGAATACACGGGAGCCTATACCTATCCCCAGCAGGATCGAGGCGAGCACCTGTCGAAGATCCATCTGGAGGAGTGGGAGTCGCAAGCGAAACGTTTCTTCGGCGTGGGCGGCGTTCGAGGGGTCGATGCGGGCCTGCGGTTCGAACTGACCGGTCATCCGGAGCACGATCGGGATTCGGCGACTCAACGTGAATTCGCTGCGATCAAGGTTCGACGGTACATCGAGAACAATCTGCCGCTGTCGAATCAGGAGGCGAGCTTTCCACATAGTTTGCAACGCGCACTGGCGCTGGCCAAGACGGGCTATGCGGGGGAATCGGTTCCCCATGATGATGGTTCGGCTGGTTTTTTTCTGGTCGAGGTGGAGGCGCAGCGCACGACGGTCCCGTATCGCAGCCCGTTCGAGCACAAGAAGCCGAAAATGCATCTCGAGACGGCGATCGTCGTAGGGCCTCAGGGTGAAGAGGTGTACACGGACGAATTGAACCGTGCGAAGGTGATGTTCGTCTGGGATCGGCAAAACCAGGGCGATGCCGGTGCGTCGTGCTGGGTGCGGGTCGCGCAATCGGATACGGGTGGCGGCTACGGTGGCGTGCACATGCCGCGCATTGGCGAGGAAGTCGTCATCGGTTACGTCGGTGGTGACTGCGATCGCCCGATCGTGCTGCACCGCGTGTACAACGGAAAGGTCAAGCCTCAGTGGCATAGCAACGGCATCCTGTCGGGATACCGATCGAAGGAGTATTCGGGAGCCGGCTATAACCAGATGGTGATGGACGACGCAACCGGCCAGAACCGGGTCCAACTGATGAGCAGCAGCGCGAATAGCATGCTGCACCTTGGCTATCTGATCGATCAAAGTGGCAACTCGCGCGGTGCTTACCTCGGCAGTGGCTTCGATCTGCGTACCGACGACTACGGCGCGGTGCGCGCTAGCCGTGGCCTGTATGTCACTACCTATCCCAAGACGATCAGTAGCCAACCGCTCGATGTGAAGGAGACGCAGCAACAGCTCGTCAATGCCGAGAGCATCGTCGAGTCGCTTTCGGAAGCGAGCGTGCAGCATCAGGCCGAAAGCCTGCAGGATGCGCACGATGCGATGCGGGCGCTGACCGATGCGACTCAGAACAGCGCGAGCGGCGCGCTCGGCGCGGGGGGCAATACAGCAGGCGGGGGGACCGGCAGCGCCAATACGTTCCAGCAGCCGGTGATGGTGTTCGGCAGCCCGGCTTCGATCGGCTTGTCGTCGCAGCAATCGGTGCATGTGGCGGCGAACCAGCATGTGAACCTCGTAAGTGGGCAGAGCGTCAACGTCGCGGCGGGCAAGTCACTGGTCGCAAGCGTTGCCGAAAAGCTGAGCCTGTTCGTCCAGAACGCCGGCATGAAGCTGTTCGCGGGGAAGGGCAAGGTGGAGATTCAGGCGCAGTCGGACACCATCGAGTTGGTGGCGCAGAAGACGGTAAAGGTGCTGTCGGCGACAGACACGGTCAACTTCACCGCCAAGCAGGAAGTTTTGCTGACCAGTGGCGGTGCCTACATCCGAATCTCGGACGGGAACATCGAAATTCATGCACCCGGAAAGATCGACGTGAAGGGCGGCTCGCATAACTTTTCGGGGCCAACCCGCCTGGATCCGGCATTTCCTTCGTGGGTGGCGTCTGACGGCAAGCCGAAGCGCTCGACGCCCTTTTCCGGATAGCGCCTGGGCGCTCGACAAGGCGTGCGTAGCGCGCTACGACACCGCGAATACAATCAGGAAACACAGAGCATGGCAGCTGATACTGGTGACACCTTGACCGCGATTTCGCAATGGGCTTATCCATTCCCACAAAAGGATGCTAGCGCGGCAATCGATCCGGACGCTTACCTGGCGGCGCTGCAAGGCAGCGATGGTCCGTTTCCCCTGGGTTTGAATGGCCTCTGGCACGGTGGAATTCACTTCGATCAAGAGGGTGGTTCGTCCGCCTCCGGTGACCTCGATCACAGCGGTGGCGTGCGCTGCATTGCAGATGGCGAGGTGGTGGCGTATTGCCTCGATAGTGACTACCAGCGGCTGACTTATCCGGACCAGTCGACAGCGCTGTATTCGCGCAGCTTCACCTTGGTCAAGCACAAGCTGACCTTGCCCCCGGTGCCGGCGGGTACCTCCAACGGCGCATCGAATACGCCGGATTCGTCGAACAAGCCGAGCACCGATCCGGCCGACTCTCTGGTGTTTTTCAGCTTGTACATGCACTTGGCGCCCTGCAAGGTGTACAAGCATTCGGAGCAGGACAAGAACAAGAAGACCTGGCCCGGATACTACAACGCCGAATCGATTTACACGGTCAAGTCCACGTATACGGTCAATGCGAAAGACGCGCTAGATCAGCAGGAAAACGTCAAATCTGGCGAGCCGATCAAAGGCATTCACGTGCATCGCGACAAACGCGGGCATCCCGAGAAGAATCTCGGCATCTTGCCGTCCGGCAGCAAGGTCAAGGTTCAGCGCCCCGCGCGTGCGCCGAAGGGCTGGGGACGTATCGAAGCGATCGTGTCCGGTGAAATCGCGCCGATCACGCCGGGCGGGACCGTGGAAGCCGATGCATCGAAAGGCTGGGTCTATCTCGCGGCGTTCGATGACGAGATCAATCCGGCTGCGCTCGACAAGGCCTACGTGCTGCCCAAGCCGATCCGCATCGGTGCGGGCGAAGTGATCGGCTATCTGGGCGAGTATCAGAACGTGCAACATGCGTCGACGTTGCCGCCCAGCCCGCAGCGCGCCTTGCTGCATGTCGAGGTGTTTGCCGGCGACGACCTGCCGGCGTTCATGACTCGCAGCGTGGCACGCGCGGCTCAATTGACGCAGGAGCCGAAAACTCAACTGGTATTGGAGAAGGGCGCTGTTCTGTACGGCTATAAGGCGGAAGGTGATCTGACCTTGCCGGAGAAAACCGTCGTCACACCTACCAAGGATTCACCTGAACGCGGTGCGTGGACGAAGGTGCAGATCAAGGGGAGTGCAGACACGACCCCGTACTGGATTCAGCGCAGCGAGTTGGATGGCAAGGGCACGCGCAAGGCGTGGCGTGAGTTTCCTCTGTCGACGGCGAATACTCCCGCTGGCACGAATGATTACTTGCGCGTGGTCAATATCGGCGGGCTTGTGGAGTTCGTCGACGATAAGAAGCACAGCTGGTATCAAGTCGATGCAGGCGATGCTGGGCAAAAGACCGTAAACGGCTTCGTCTGTGCCTCGGGGCAAGCGCATGTGTCGTTGCAGAATAAATGGGCTTGGGCAGGCTTCAAGTTGCTGTCTTCGAACCTGAGCACGGCTGATCTCTACAAACGCTTTTTGCATCTGAAAAACGACAACGGCACCGCCGAGGAAAAGACCGCGTTCGAGGCCAGCTTCAATAGCGCCAAAAGCGATGCGTTGGTCACTCAACTCGATGAGGCCTTGATGTCGGCTGAGCACCGTCAAGGCAAGGTTCTCGGCGAGGATGTACTGAGCGCCCTGCGAGACAAGTGGCGTGCCAATCGCGTCGATCACTTGGTGGTGAAGTACGAGAGCGAATGGGGCGGGCAGATGAGCAAGTGGGATGCGCTCGATCCGCTGATGCACGACGGTTTGCCTTATTGGAAGGTTGAGAAGGATCGGATCAAGCAGTTGCAAGTGTGGGATGCATGCAAGGGAGCGCTGAAGCCTTTGTCGGGGCCGAGCGTCTATCATCTGCATCCGGTTGGTTTGGTGAGTAATTTTTTCGACCCGGACACGTGTGCGTGTGGGTGTTGTCTGACGGTTAAGGGAACTCGATTCGCTCACACTAAAACAGATATTTGGTGGGGGCCCATTCACGATGGTTCTGTCCCATTGGGGGATTGTTTGGCACTAAAATCGATGCGAGCCAGTGGGGAGTTGAGTGATGTAGAGGAAAAGGTTTTGCGCGCTATGTCGAGTAATGAAGGATGCATAGATACAGTGCATGCTTATGATACGGCAATCATAACGGCTGGGGCGATGCAAAAAATAATTATCGGGGATGCAAGTACGGGTGAGTTGGCTACGCAGATTTCTGATTTTAGAAGTGAACATCCTTTGGAGTATGCGAGATTTTTCGAAAACTGTGGCTGGACAGTTGTCGGTAGTGGGAGAGATGCATCGCTAGGATATGCTCATCCGACCTTTACTAATGGTGTTCGGCTTATCGGGAAGGCTCTTTTTAATGCTTTGCGGCGTGATTGCTCGGCTGATACTTTTCGTAAGCCCGTTGACTGCCCTCCTATCGCTTCCATGGCACATGCAGTGTCGTCACCGTTATATCAAAGGTTGCAAGTAAAGGATTTTTTGATTCGATTTAATAAGGCAATAGATCAGAGTCCGAGGGGTTATGATTTTTCGATAAAGGATTATTTCCATTCGCCATTGGGACGTGCTACTGCTTTGGATCAAAGCGTCAATGCGCCTTCGCTTGTGTCGCGTGATGTCGGGGCTGCATTGGATCGATTTTTTAAAAAAAATCCGAATATTTCACGTAATCCTGAGGAGTGGGGCGCTGGTAGGGCTGAGTATGAATCCAGTATTTTACAGGACTACGGAAACTCTAGAGCCATGGCGGTGGCCAATGGAAAATCGGTCGGCCCGGATCGATATGCACACTTGGTTGCGGTGCTAGGAGCTCCATCATGATCAATATTTTATTTGATATGAGAAATTTAGTTCAGAAATATCGCGGTTTGTCGATGAGCCGTTCTTTGCATGCCACTATATTGGCTTTCGTGACGTTGTTTTTTACTAACGCTGCCACTTCGTGGGCACTTGGTTCGCCATCGTCGAACACATTTAAATTTTCCCTGCCCAACGGGGCATCGATTGTATACAGCGATCCATTGCCTACAGGAAACCAACCTTCCGATCCTTTGTGGAAGAGAGAAGTGTTTCATTTTTCTGATGGTTCATCTTTTAATATAATTCCGAGGAATAATGATCCGGTCGGTTTTTCTCAAACCTGGGCCGCGAGCAAAGAGGATGTTTCCCCTTCCGGTCAATTTGTTTTGATTGGGAGGTTTGAGGTGGGCGTCGTTGGTGGTGGGGGGGCAAGCACCAACTCAGCCACCCAGTATTGTTCTGTATTGGAAATCCCATCTGGATGTGTCTATGAAGATCAAGCCGGGGAAATATGCGGAGCAGGTTGGAAACGCGGTCATCCAGCCCAGTGGGGGGGCGAGGATGAGTCGAAGGCAATGTTGCAAGATAGTCGGCCATCGGCCAAAAAGTTAATTAAATTTATTAATTCCGGGCAACCAGCCAAAGGTTCGCTTGAGTTCGATATTTCCGGCGCCGAAAATCTAATGCGTTGCGATCCTTTATCTCTTGATAACCGCGAAGCCTATCAAAAAATTTCGGCAGCCCTCCATGCTTCGGGCTCGCAGTTCGCTGCGCACTCGATCGATACTGCGCTTTCCAAGATGAATGCAACATCGACGCCCTCAGTCGATGGGAATAAAGGATCTAAGACAGCTGGTATCTCGACGGCGCGTGCCACCCTGTATTCTGCGCCGAATGAAGCCAGCGCGACCCATGCTTATCTGATTAAGAATGACAGAGTGACAGTGTTGCAACAGTCACCTGTCGGCTGGGTTTATGTGGACTACATAAACGCTTCCGGTAAGCATCTGCTTCGATGGATTAAAGCCGACGACCTAGCTATCACACCATGACGTGATAGGTGGCGAAAAACAGGTTGTGACTTCTCAGGACGTGACGCGCTTTAGATTTCGTCGTATTAAATAAGATTTGGCCATCGTTGAGCGCTTGTGTGTACGCCGAATGTAGACGGCCTTGACTGAACATATCGATGCTAGGCTTACACCGATGTCACTGTGGCTGCGGCATCTGCTTACCGATGTGGCTGGCGGCGTTAGCGAAGTCGTGATGGAGAATGGGCTGTGAGCAAGAAAATATGCTTGATATTTTTATGTTGCTTTATTTTTGAGGCTGATGCTCTGGCTGCGTCTGAAGAAAACAAGATTGTTGATGATTTTGAAGGTATTGGGAAGCCTGGTTATCTTCGCTCGGAATTGGTGTCCAATGGCTTGGTCATTCGATATTCATCTTCTTCGTTGCGAAAGACACTCTCGTATCGCGTAAAAAATTTTGATGAGTGCAGTATGATGGGCATGTATTTGATTCCTCATTCGAAATTATTGACCATTGATGGAAGTTGCTCGGGGAGCGGAGGGCAAATATATCGTTACATTTATAGATGGGATGAGGGGTATAAAAATTGGTGTTTGATTAGACAGGTAAACGGAGAAAAATCTGATGTTGCTTCGGGAAAGGTGGTGCCGACGGAAGAGGTGTTGCGGGTGAGCGGCTGCGCGCACATAGGGGAGATCGATGGGCTGACATACGAGTCGAAAAGCCAAGTAGAGAGGGGAATTCTTGATGAAATGAAGAGTTTCGAAGAGGCTAGTCAAACACGGTCGTCACTCGAAGAGTACATTTCTAGTATTCCGGATTTTCAAGTGGCAGAGCTTGCGGAAAATATTGACTCGGTTAGTGTTGAAGTTATTAATAATTTGGCTTTTTATCTTGGGAGATATAAGCGATCTGGTGATGCGGTAGAAATTCTGCAGTCACTGGTGAAGAGGTTTCCAGATCGAATCGTGGCTCGGCTGAATTTGGCGGATGCTTATTGGGATATCGATGCTAAAGATTTGGCTGTTCCGCAGTATCAGGAATATAACAGGCAAATGAATGCGAAAGGTCTATCTGCGAAAATTCCTCCTCGATCATTGGATAGAGTGAAGTAGTTTTTTGGGAGTCATTGTCGGAATGCACACCGCTCGCATCGGCGCGACGATCGCCACCGCCTTGTTACTGAGCAATGTGGCTGGCAAGCCAGTAAGCGCCGCCGCGCCATCGACAACGCTCCGGTTCGCCCTGCCTGGCGGAGCAGCGATTCTCTATAGCAAGGCTTTGGATCCTCAAACACCCTTGTCCCAGCGTTCGTGGCAGCAGGCCGTATTCCATCTCCCGAACGGCACGAAGTTCCGCCTGCAGCCGAGATCGGGTGAATCGGACTCAGACGGTACACAAATGGAGCCGCCGAGCGACAGCAATATCTCGCCATCTGGCCAATACGTCATCATTGGACGCATCGAATCCGGAACGGTCTCATTGGGGCCAGGGCAAGCAGAATCTGTTATGAGCAGAGAATACTGTACTGCCGTCGAGATTCGCACCGGTTGCATCACTGCGGACCAAACCGGTGAGATATGCGGGGCGGGTTGGCAAACAGGGCAACCCGCACAGTGGGGAACCGATGATCAGACGAGTGTGATGCTGAAAGATGACCGTCCGTCGGCAAGCCGATTGCTGCGGTTCATCAGCTCCGGTCAGCCGCCGCGATCAGTAATCGACGACTCCGGCGCTGATAATGTGTTGCGTTGTGATCCACCATCCTCTACCAATCGTGTTGCCTATGAGCGGATTGTGAGTGCCATGCGAGCGGCAGGTATGCGAAACGATGCGGGGCTACTCGACGCCGCTTTGTCAAATAAAGGGGAGGCTCCGGTGAGCACATCGGGGCCGGCAGCAACGGTAAGCGAGCATCGTGCGGCGACCATATCGGTACAGAAAGCAATCCTTTACGATGCACCTGATGAGGCTCGTGTGAGCCGAGCCTATCTGGTCAGAAACGATACAGTGATAGTGCTTAAGCAATTTCCGACCAGCTGGGCTTATGTGGATTACATCAATTCCTCCGGAAAGCACTTGCTTCGATGGATCAAGGCCGATGACCTTGCGATCAAACCGTGATGTGAGGAGGCGGGCACGATGGGGCTCGACATGCACTGAATGACTCCGTCAGGCCTGCTGTGCAGATGGCTCGCTCGAACAGATCGAGCCATAAGCCGATATGCAAATCGCATGGGAGCCGTTGATGCCAACGAACGGATGATAAGCATGAAAAACACATTTCTTATGCTTATCTCCACGGCCCTTATGCTTTTCTCGGTGAAGGTATTTGCCGATGGCGATATGACTCTATCGGCAAAGCAGATTCGTCCCGGCTGTTCCGTTGTCGTACACAAGGAATATCCGTCCGGGGGCGATCCAAACATCAACTCAGTCGCGTTTGATCAGCAACTGCGCTGGAAGTGTGATGGTGCTTCGACAGTCAAGATCGGGACGATCGAGGCGGAAGGTGTTGGGCCGGAAATCGTCACGGTCTTCTATCGGCCCAGCGAGGTTGTCGTTTTGGCTCGTTGGCGTTCGATCTCAACCAGCGCGGACTTTCAGGGTGATTTTTATCAGGTCAGTGCATTTCGTCTTGAGGAGACTGGAGCGCAGCCGATGTTCAGGGCTTTGCCAGTTTTCACCAAGGCGTTTGGAGACGGCTACGATGGCGTGCTTGATGGAAGACGTGTGACGTTTCCCTACAAGAATGCTGAATCGATTCGTGCACGTTTGCAAGCACTCGGTCTGTGATTGGTTCTACTGCCTTTGCCTTGATTTGCAGAGCCGTTCAAGGCAGCGTTTCGGCACGCTGGGCTGAAGTTATCCCAAAGGTGCGCACGTGGTCGTGGTCATGTCACGTGCGTACATCGCGATGGATCATCGACTGTCGAGAAATTTGACCAAGAGGGTGGTGTCAAGTGCATTGCCGAATGTTTACGCACAAACCTGGCCAATCGATCAAAATGGGATACATGGGCGACATCTCTGATAGGCGAAATAATTTTTTCCGATTAATACATGGGAAGGCTCTCAGTGAGCGCATAGCAGGAATCTTCATGATCGGGCTTGTGTCGCTTTTCTATTATGGTGTTGCTCATGCACAGGGCGAGCAGGGCAGGCCCGTGCAAGATGAGAAGACGCTATGCAGCGAAGGCGAAGAGGCGTACTTCAGTTGTTCGCTTGAAAATGGGAAAACTATTTCTGTTTGTGCCAAGGGCAATGCGAGCCCCGATCGAGGTTATGTGCAGTATCGTTATGGTACGGAGGCCGATGCTTTCGCGTTTCCTGCCAAAAGCGTTGCGCCGGCCAAAGTAATGGGAATCACAGATGTGTCCGAAGGGAGCATTCGAGGTCTGCATCTGAAATTCTTCAGGGAACCGTACATATATGTGGTGTCTTCGGTCTCGCCGGGTGGCGTGTACGTATCGAAGAACGGTAAAGTCATCTTCGATAAGGCATGTCAAGCTTCTCAGTACAAGAGCTTTTCGAACAGGGTGTTCGATGGCATCAATCAGGCACCGGTGTTGGAGCTCGACATGTATTGAGTGCTGCTCATATTGGCCTTTTCTGATGTCCGAAATGACGGTGCCGTTATCGTATACAAGCCGGGGTTTATCCAAACGTCAATTCGAGCGCATTTGATCAGCAACTGCTCTGAACGTGTGATGGTGCCCCGACAGTCAAGATCGGGACGATCAAAGCGAAAGGTGGCGGGCCCGGGCCCGTCAAACGAGGTTGTTAGCACGCTGGCTCAAGATGCCCCAACGATGCGCGCGTGGTCGCACGACCCGCGCGCGTCGTCGTTTCCAGATCTCGCCTACTGCAAACTCCCCCAACGCGCCACGGCCGGCTCTGCCGAAGCCCAGGTCCAAGCACCACCCTGCGGCGCCTCGCAGGCACTGGCGATATACCAATCCGCCTTGTCGCCATCCTTCACCGAGAACGCGAATTCCTTGCACAGCGCCAGCGGCGTCGAAAACGCGCGCGTCACGCGCACCTCGCCCTCGCCGTTGTCGATCGGGATGCGGTTCTTGACCTTCCACGCTGCCACCTGACCCACCGCGAGCCCGCCCGCGGTGCTGGCGATCACATCCTGCTGGCCCGCCTGGAACGCCTTCATGGTGCGATTGACGGCTTCGTCTGTCGCGGCCTGCACGGCGATGCCCACGCCGATGCCGATCGCCGGATTGGCGGTGACAAGGCCGGTGGCCGCGCCTGCCAGCGCGCCGCTGGCCGCGCCCGCCGAGCCGCAGCCGGGCAGCGTCGCGACGCCCGTCGCGAGCGCGCAGACGATCGCGACGGTGCGCAGCGCGATCATTGCAGCGCTCCCCAGCGGCCGGTGGCCGGCTCGGCCGAAGCCCACTTCCATTTCGGTCCGTCGCGGCAGATGGTGGCGACGTAGAACGACGCGCCGCTCGGGGCAGGGGCCGTGGCGGCCGCCGGCGCCGATGCTGCCACAGCCCCGGAAGCCGCCGCGGCCGACGAGGCGCCGGCTGCTGCCGCGGCCGCCTTCTTCGCATCGCTGTCGACCGAGAACACGATCTCCTTGCAGTCGAGCGGGCCCACGCTGATCAGGCGGCTGACGGTCACGCGGCCGAATTCGTCGTCCTCGATCGGCACGGTGTGATGGGTGGACCAGCGCGCCACGCCGCCCACCTCGAGCGGGCCGGCCGCGTCGGCGATCTGGCCTTGCGAATAGGTGTGCGCGACGCGCTGCGTGTACTGCACGCCGGCGCGCGCGGCGGCCACCACGCCCAGGCCGATGCCGGTCGCCACTGCCGCGTTGTTGGTCACCTTGGCGGCCACGGCCGCGCCGGCGATACCGGCGCCCGTGGTGGCGCCTTCGCTGTAGAGGGAGTTGCAGCCGGAGAGCAGCGTCGACAGCAGCGCCGCGCCGGCGAGCGTCAGGCTCGCCGCGCGACGTGCCGGCCGCCCGGGCCTTGCAGTGCGTGAATTCATGCTGGATGCGGTCCTGTCTGGTAACCGCCGCGCCCGCTCCTGACGGCGCGGCACCGGCCGCCATTGTGGTGCAGATATCCGACCCGAATTGCAAAAGATGGATAAACGTTTGCGGCGCCGATCGGCGCACAGTGTCATACAAAAGCGTCGGCGAGGGTCGCATCGTTACAAATTGAAGGTAATTGTTACCTTCGCAGGGATCGGGCCAGCCTACACTCGTTCGTCACTGACTGTTTCCACGGCACGCCGCACAGCTCAATGAGACACCCTGCCATGCGCCGCACGCGGCGCAACCCCCGCCCGCAACACGGCGAAGGCGCGAACCGCCCCGCCATGCCCACCGGGCCGTCTTCTCCCGCGCCCGCCGGCGCCGTGCCCGAGGCACCCGCCGACGGCGATCACAACCAGGGTGGCGCGCGTCCCGAAGGGATCGACTACCAGCGCGATCTGGGCTCCGAACAGGACGCCTGAACGCTTCACCGCTTGCCATCGACCTTGCCTTGGGCGACGGCGTGTCACGTACGCGCCTGCGCCGCGCTCGGCCGTCCAGTCGGCATGCGAGATCGAGAAGCGAACATCGCGCCGTCGCGCCGGGCACAGCACCTGCTCGCGACATCAGGCATCGGCGTGTTTCCTCGCGCCGTCCCCATCAAGCACAGGAGGTCAAGCCGTATGAGCAGATTGATCGTGGTTTCGAATCGCGTGGCAGCCGGCCAGGATACGCGTCCCTCGGCAGGTGGTCTGGCCGTGGGCGTGCTCGACGCGCTGCGGCAATCGGGCGGCGTCTGGTTCGGCTGGAACGGCGAGATCGTCGGCGAGGCGGGCGAGCCGGTGATCGAGCGCGAAGGCAACGTGACCTATGCGACGGTCGGCCTGGCGCGCCGCGACTACGACCAGTACTACCGGGGTTTCTCGAACGCGACGCTGTGGCCGGTGTTCCACTACCGCATGGATCTCGCGCGCTTCGATCGCCAGGAGTACGAAGGCTATCTGCGCGTCAATCGCACGCTGGCCACGCAACTGAGCAAGCTGGTCGAGCCCGACGACATCATCTGGGTCCACGACTACCACCTGCTGCCCTTCGCGCACGCGCTGCGCGAGCTGGGCGTGCGCAACCCGATCGGCTTCTTCCTGCACATCCCGTTCCCCGCGCCCGAGGTGCTGCGCACGGTGCCGCCGCACGACGAGCTGGTGCGCTTCATGGCCGCCTACGACGTGGTCGGCTTCCAGACCGAATCGGACAAGCAGTCCTTCGTCGATTATCTCGAGCGGCGCGGGATCGGCACCGCCTCCGAGGACGGGGTGCTGCACGTGCATGGCCGGGTGGTGAAGGTCGGCGCCTATCCGATCGGCGTCTATCCCGATGCGATCGCCGAGGCCGCGGTCCAGCATGCGCAGCGCAAGCCGGTGGCCGCGCTGCGCGATGCGATCCGCGACCGCAAGCTGGTGATGAGCGTGGATCGCCTCGATTACTCGAAGGGGCTGGTCGAGCGCTTCCAGGCCTTCGAGCGCATGCTGTCGAATGCCTCGGGCTGGCAGGGGCGCGTGTCCTTCGTGCAGGTCGCGCCGCCGACCCGCTCGGACGTGCAGACCTACCAGCGCATCCGCCAGACGCTCGAACGCGAGGCGGGCCGCATCAACGGTCGATTCGCGCAGCTTGACTGGACGCCGATCCAATACCTGAACCGCAAGTACGAACGCAACCTGCTGATGGCGCTGTTCCGGCATGCCCACGTCGGTTATGTCACGCCGCTGCGCGACGGCATGAACCTGGTGGCCAAGGAATACGTCGCCTCGCAGAACCCGGAGGATCCGGGCGTGCTGGTGCTGTCCGAGTTCGCCGGCGCGGCGGCCGAGCTGCCGGGCGCGCTGATCGTCAACCCGGCCGATCTCTCGCAGATGGCCGATGCGCTGGAACGCGCGTTGTCGATGCCGCTCGGCGAGCGGCGCGAGCGTCACGGCAGCAATTTCGCCGCGCTCAAGCGCAACGACCTGGGCGTGTGGCGCGATTCCTTCCTGTCGGACCTGCGCAGCGTCGCGACGGCCGCCTCGATCACGCGGCGCGTGGGCCGGCGCGTGGCCGATGCGTGACGAATCGAGCCGATAAGGCCGATGCGGCATGAAGCAACGACGGCACCGCAAGGTGCCGTCGTTTTTTACATGGAGAGGGAAGAAAGGCTCGGCCCGCGAACCGTCGTCGCGATCAAGCCGTTTGCGCGGGCGGCGTCGCGCCGAGCCGCAGCAGGCTCACGCAGGCCGCGATCGCCGCGAACACGGTGGCCACGTAAAGCGCGAGGGTCGGCCCGTGCTGCGGCGCGACGCTGAAGATCAGCGCGACGATCGCTGCGCCCAGCGTCTGCCCGGTCAGCCGCGCGGTGCCGAGCATGCCGCTGGCGCCGCCGCTGCGATGGCGCGGCGCCGAGGACAGGATGGTGCGATTGTTGGGCGACTGGAACAGCCCGAAACCGGCACCGCACAGCGCCATGCGCCAGACGATGTCGAGCGGCGCCGGATGCGAGCCCAGCATCGCCAGCGCGAGCAGCCCGGCGGCGAACAGGCCCAGGCCGATGCCGCCCAGCATGCCGGCCGAATAGCGATCCGAGAGCACGCCGGCCAGCGGCGCGGCCACCATGATCACCAGCGGCCAGGGCGTCATGTAGAGCCCGGTTTCCACCTGCGAGAGCCCAAGCGTGTGCTGCAGCCAGAATGGCAGCGCGACGAAGGCGAGCATCTGTGAGGTGAAGGAGGCGATCGAGGTGCCGATCGACAGCGCGAAGATCGGGATGCGCAGCAGGTCGACCGGCAGCAGCGGCGCCGGCTGGCTCAGCTGGCGCCGCACGAACACGTAGCCGAGCCCCACCGCGCCGATCGCGCCGGCCGCCACCAGCGCGTGGTTCTGGCTGTGGCCGAGCCCGTCGACGGTCATGATCACCAGGCCGAACACGCAGGCGTTCAGCACCGCGCTGAGATAGTCGTAAGGCGCGTCGTGGCCGCGGTTCGGCGGCAGCGCGCGCAGGCCCACCGCCACCGCGGCGATGCCGATCGGCACGTTGATCGCGAACAGCCAGGGCCAGTGCGCCACCGCGAGTACGGCCGAGGCCACGGTCGGCCCGACCGCCGAGGCCAGCGCCACCACCATCGCGTTGAGCGCGACGCCGCGGCCGAGCAGGCGCGTGGGATAGGTCATGCGCACCAGGGCGGTATTGACGCTCATGATGCCGGCCGCGCCGAAGCCCTGGATCACGCGCAAGGCGGCCAGCGAAGCCAGCGAGTCGGCCAGCGCGCAGCCCAGCGAGGCCACCGTGAACAGCATCAGGCCGCCCAGGTAGACGCGCCGGTAGCCGATCCGGTCGCCGAGCGCGGCCAGCGGCAGCAGGGAGATGGTGATGGCGAGCTGGTAGGCGTTGACGACCCAGATCGAGGCGGCATCGCTGGCGTGAAGATCGCGCGCGATGGTCGGCAGGGCGACGTTGGCGATCGCGCTGTCGAGCACCGCCAGCGTGATGCCGAGCGCGACGCAGACGATCGCCCAGTAGCGTTGAGGAAGAGGCAGGCCGTTATCTTCGGCGTTCATGGCGTGTCTTGGCACGAGGCGGCTGTGCCTTCGTGGCACGGCCGCTGGTCGATCGGTTGCGGGCGCAACCGGTTCGCAGTTCTCGGACGCGGTGGCGCGGGATGGGTGCCGTCTCTCGGCGGCACGCGGCTGGCGGCGGCATCGGCCCGATGCCGCCGTCGGGAACAGCGGGCTTACTTGAGTGCGTAGAGGCCGGTATAGCTGGCCGAGGCGATCTCGTTCAGGTGGATCATGAAGCGAGCGATCGCGTTGGTGGTGTCGGGCGTGATCGGCAGGCTGTCCACCTTCAGCGCGTGCACGCGGAAGATGTAGCGATGGGGCTTGTCGCCTCGCGGCGGCGCGGCACCGCCGAAACCCTCGTCGCCGTAGTCGTTGCGAACCTGCACGGTGCCGGCCGGCAATTGCGCGCCGCCGGGGGCGCCCGCGCCGGTGGGCAGGCTGGTGGTGCCGACCGGCAGGTTCACGGCCACCCAGTGCCAGAAGCCGCTGCCGGTGGGCGCGTCGGGATCGTAGACGGTGACGGCCAGGCTTTTCGCCTCGGCCGGCACGCCTTCCCAGCTCAGCGCCGGCGAAAGGTTGTCGCCGTCGACGCCGAAACCTTCGTGCCGGTACTCCTGGGCTTTCGGCATCAAGCCGTTTTCGGGAAATGCGTCGGTGCGCAGCCGGAATTCGGCCATGGGCGTCTCCAGGATGTCGAGTTGGACCAGGCGCGTCGCCGTGCTGGCGGCAGGCACCGCCATGCCGACGCGAACCGGGCGAGTGTATCACCGGCATTGCGAATGCGACGTGTCGCCGGGGCGCCCCGTGCCGCCTGGCTCAGCCCTCGAAATCGAGCCCGCCCAGCAGGATCAGCGGCTCGCTCTGCGTGCGCGAGCCGAAGTCGATGCCGCGCGCGTCCTCCCAGTTCGGCAGCTTGCGCGAGAGTGCGTCGAGATAGTGCGCAAAGCGCGTGCCGTCGTCGGCGCCGACCAACTGCTCGATCTCGTCGGTATCCCAGGTCATGGTGAGGTTGAGCGGGAATGTGTAACCGTGCAGGCCGTGCAGATGCTCGTGGGAGGTGTTGACGATATCGACGTGGGTCGGGTGGCCGTGCCCGCCATAGGGACGTACCGTGGCGGCGACGTGCGGGCCGAGCAGGGCCGTGATGCGTTCGGCGATGCGCGGCGCGAATTCGGCGTCGAACCGATGTGCGATGTCGGGGTTCATGGCGGCGCCTCGGGGATCGAAAGGGATCGAATATCCCGAAAATGCTAGCACGCGACCCCAAGCCGCGCCTCACCTGGCATGGCACAGGCTTACGCGGTGGTCTCCCCCGGTTTACAGGCGTAATCCGGCGTTACCACTTGCTGCACCTGTTACGGCCGAGCCGTCCCAGAATGGTTTCCATCACGTACCACCTTGAGTGGAGAGCAACATGATCAACAAGAAAATCGTCGCGGTGCTGGTGACTGCCGGTGCGCTCGTCGTCGCGGGTCCGGCTTCCGCCCATGGGCGTTGGCACGGCGGGCATGGCGGCGGCGGTGGCGCCGTGGTCGGCGCGCTGATCGGCGGTGCGGTGCTGGGCGCGATCGTCTCGTCGGCGCTGGCGCCGGCTCCCGCATATGCCGCGCCGGCCTACGCGGCTCCGGCCTACCAGGAACCGGCCTACCAGCCGGCCCAGTATCAATACCAGCAGGCTTATGCCGGCCCGCCCCCGGGCACCTGCTTCGATCGCTACCGCAATGTCTATGTGGCTTGCGGTCCGCAGCCGGCGCCGGGCTACTACCAGCAGCCGGGTTGGTAAGCCGCTGAACGGCACGAGACGGCGCGCGTCCTGCAGAGCGCCGCCGGTCTTCATTCAGTCGCGGGAAATACGCAGCGCCCGCTCCGGGTTTCCGGGGCGGGCGCTGTTTCGTTGGCGGGGCGGTGATCGCCAGTCGAGCAGGCGCCGCCGGATACGAGATCGGCCGGCAAGGCCGGCCGATTCACTGATACATCTGGTTGCAAGTTGCGCGCGCCGGCCTCAGTGGCCATGGCCGCCGCCACCGCCGTGGCCACCGCCGCCTCCGCCGCTCCAGCCGTTGCCGCCGCGTCCGCCGCCGCCATGCCAGCCACCGCCGCCGCCGTGCCAACCGCCGCCGTTGCCATGCCAGCCGCCATTGCCGCGCCAGCCGTTGCCGCCGTGCCAGCCGCCGCGATCGTGCCAGCCATGGCCCCAGCGATCGCCGCGATACCAGCCGCCGCCACCGCCGCCCCAGACGTTGACCGTGCCGTAGACAGGCGCATAGCCGGGGCCATAGGCGTAGCCATCGGTGTAGTAGGGATCCGAATATCCGTAGTAGCCGTCGGGGGCGGCGACGCAGCCTGCCAGGGCAGCCGCGATCCCGAGCGTTCCAAGCAGTCTCAGCATGTGGGTTCTCCAGGGTGCTGTTGATTAGGAAGGAACGACTTGGCCAAGTTCGGGACCAATTGTGTCAGGAGATTACAATCGCGTAAGTCCTGCCGCGCCGGTGTGTCACGCACCGGCATCGTGCGGCGGCGCGCATCCTGTTTCTGGTTACTTCCACCGTTCGATCAGGAGATCCGCATGCCTTGTCCGACCCGCTTGTCCTTCGTCGCTGCCGCAGCACTCCTTGCCCTCGGCACGGCGCGTCTCGCCGTGGCGCAGGGCGAGGCACCCGCGCCCGCATCCGCTGCCGCGCCGGCTGCCGCCAACGTCGACCTGAAGGCTTATCCGGCGCCCGCGGCCGGCATGCAGCGCGCGGTGATCACGCTGCCGCCCGCCGAACTCGAGGAGGACGTGCGCGTGCAGGTGATCGTCGGCAAGACCATGCCGGTCGACTGCAATATCCGCAGCTTTCCGGCCCGCCTGCAGCACGAGACCGTGTCCGGCTGGGGCTACCCCTACTATCGCGTGACCGATATCGGGCAGGTGGTCTCGACCATGAAGGCCTGCCCGCCCACCGCCGCGCCGCAGACCGAATTCGTGATCGCGCAGGGCGACGGCTTCCTGCTGCGCTACAACAGCCGGCTGCCGGTGGTCGTGTATGCGCCGGTCGGCTACGAGGTGCGCTACCGGCTCTGGCAAGGCTCCAACGAGGTCGGGCGCGCGGTGGTGCGCTGAGCCTCGCCATCATCCTCCATCGCTGCCTTCAGTGCAGCGAGCAGTTCAGCCAGTTGCGGATGCGGATCGCGTCCGCGATATGGTCGCGCGGGCCGGGCGCGTCGAGCAGCACCACATCGACGGGCCGCGCGCCGATCTGGTAGCGCATCACCACGCAGTGGCCGGCCTCGTTGATGAAGCCGGTTTTCTGCAGCGTGATGCGTCGATCCCCGCCGCGCACCAGCGCATTCGAATTCACGTAGCTGAGTTGGCCGTGCCCCGGCCTCACGATTCGCGCGCGATCGGTGGAGAAGGCGCGGATCGTCGAATAGCGGTTCGCCGCCGCGACCAGGTGCGAGAGATCGCGCGCGGTCGAGACATTGCGCGGCGACAGCCCCGTGGCGTTGACGAAATGCGTGTTGCCCATGCCGAGCGTGCGCGCCTTGCGGTTCATTGCCGCGACGAAGGCCGGGCGCCCGCCCGGGTAGTCGCGCGAGAGCGCAGCCGCCGCGCGGTTCTCCGACGACATCAGCGCGATATGCAGCATGTCGCGGCGCGACAGCGTCGAGCCCACCTTCAGGCGCGAGCCGGTGAACTTGATGGTGTCGCGGTCGGCGCCGGTGACGCTGATCCTGCGTGCGAGCGGTGCGTGGCGATCGAGCGAGACCACCGCGGTCATCAGCTTGGAGACCGAGGCGATCGGACGAATCTGACGCGCATTGCGTTCGAGCAGGACCGTGCCGGTGCGTTCGTCGACCACGTAGATCGCGCGTGAGCGCAGCAGGCGCTTGGTGGCCGGCGTGTAGCCGCAACTGGCCAGCAATTGCGGCCGGGCGCCGGCGCTGGCGGCGGCAGCGGCCTGGGCGGCGG